>DAHVFY010000050.1 GCA_027316765.1 Parachlamydiales bacterium
AGAATAGGCTTCTTCTATCAAAATAGCTTCTTCTGAGAGAAACTCGTCATAAAAGACTTCTAAACGTTCTTTAGAAAAGGTAGAATCGTTTTCTAAAATATCTGAGTCTTCATCAGCAAAAACTGCTCCACCAAAAAGAAGAACCATCATCCAATAGCGCCGCATAGAAAATCTCCTGCATCACAATGTTGCTTAAAGCACAAAAACTATCACTTGTGAAATATATGAGAGTACTCATTTTTTTACTCAAACTTAATTGAAACAATGGAATATTTTCCAGAAATTTCTATATTACCCCGAATTGTGACCTATCTTGCCCAATAGGCTAGCTGCGGAGCACAATCTACTGCGCTTTACTCCTTCCCAAGGTCTAAAGACCTGAGGTTCGTCGTAAATCTTGTATCTTGTACTCCTCGCTTAGCCTCTCGGGCAAGATAGGGGACAAGTTGGGTTATTAGACTTTTTTAGCCTCAATCTTGTGTAGAGTGAGTTGTTATCAGTCAATTGTTAGGGAATCGGAGTAATAGTTCCTGTTTCCGTAACTGTTCCAATATTTCCAATCAGTGGTTTTAAATAAAAGGTTCCACCTGTTCGAGTGAATTGATAGGTTCCCACTTCGGGTGAAGGAGTAATGAGAGGGATTTGAATGGGTGCTGCTAGGTTGTTAGTGAAGTTTAAAGTGGTTGTACCGCCTATGCATTCAATGAGGGCAGCTCCCATGTCGTTTCCACCAAATACAGAGCCTCCACCCGGTGCAATGATAGTGTTATTGGATACATTCCAAATTCCTGAGCTTGAATCTTCGGTTGTAAATGAAATTCCATAAATCTGAGGATGTAGAATGGTATTATTTCTTAGAGAAATATTCATACTAGAGCTGTTTTGAGTGAGAAAAACGGCGCCATTTGTACCTGAACGCAATTGATTGCCTGTGATGAAGGCATTGGCGGTAGCTGTATTTTTAACTTCTATGAATATAGCGTTAGAATTTCCATCGTAGGTCTCTAGCGTGCCTGTAATGTTATTATTTGTGATGGAAAAATTTTCTATGTTGCAGCTGCCACTTGCAGAAATGAAGATGCCAGAAGAAGCATCAAAAAGTAAATTGTTTTGCGAAATAGAGCCTGTTAATTGAGATGCACCGCTCATATTTGCATATAGAGATGTTAACCAGCTGAAGAAATTGTTATTGTTCATTGTGAGATTAAGTTGTGAGTTGTCATTTTGTAAGAATGTGACTGCATTCGCAGCGGGGGTAACAAGAGCATTGCTTGTGATATAAGCGTTGACGCTAGCGTAGTTGTTGAGTGTGAATAATAAACATTCTCCTGACATGACTTGGGCATCGGCGTTGAATTGATTACTATTGATATTGATTGAAGAAGCTTGTTGTGCAGTAGCGTTATCAAAGGTCATGATGATAGGGGAAGTGTAAGAGTTAAATGTGTTTCTAGAAATCGTAGTAGAGATATTTGCAGAGTCCGTGTAGGTACATACAAGAAGACTTCCTATAGCGGGGCAATCGTTGTTTGTAATGATATAATTCGTATTTTGGATGTTCGTTCCTGTAATTTGAATTCCTGTAGCTCCCTGAAAGATAAGATTGCTTGCGATCAATACATTTCCCTGAACATTGCTGAGATTAATTCCAGGTGCCATTGTCTGACCTGTATCAGGTCCTTGAATGACGCTATTGATGATGGTTAGGTTGTTGACATTAGATCCTGTAAGTGCGCTTCCCGTTAAATTTTCAATGTAGAACCCTGAAATTTCATTGTCATTAGCAAGTGTTATGACATCACCGGTTGTAGAAGTGATAACGGGTGCCATAGCAAAAGAATTAGGGGGATTGTTGTTATAATAGAGCTGACCTGGGGAGAGTATTGGAATTTGGATGGCTCCGATTGAGGTATTTAAGGTTTGAGAAGAGGTGCTACTCCATAAATTTTGATTGTCTTTAAGAATGATGCCTTCGTTCATTCCGGTTGAAGTGGAATCGCCTGGGAATACATAGATGATGTCGTTAGGAGAAGAAGCGTCTTGTGCGGCAAGGAGTGTATTAAAGGGAGATTCAAAAGTTCCATTGGAGTGGCTTGTATTATCTACGAACCAAAATATATAAGGTTGTCCCGTAGCTGGATTGATTGCTTTTTCTCTGTGATGTTTTTTATCGACAACAATGATTTCTTGACGATCTACTTGTTGTAGAGCTCTTTTTCTAACAATAATCTCCTGATTACAGGAGTAACCATTTCGTTTTTTGATCTTTTTCTTTCCACCGAACGGAATAATGATGTCAATGGCTCCTTGAATGACTCCATGGAAGACATTGTCATAAGAACTGTTGACTTGCAATCTTAAGTAATCAAAAAAAGTGGCATCAAAACGAGCCTCTCCGCCCCAAGCATTTTTTCCTTGGCCTTCAAAGTAATAAGGGCCTGCGGCTGCATATAAAGCAATGTATTTGAATTCGGGGATGTGGTAGCCAACTTCTGCATTTAATCCCTTCATTGCAAACTCTTGTTTTCTTGAGAGAATTGCATTTTGGCCTTTAAACTTTTTGAAATACGTTTTGTAGTAAGGGCTTGTTTTGCGACCAACCGGTAAATAACCGTTAACGCGGAAATCGAACTGTTGACCAAGAGCTTCCATACCAAGGCTGACTTGGTTATAATGTTGACGATGAGTATTTCTATAATCGTAATAAGCGTTGAGCCCCCATGCCCAAGCTGTTAGATAGCGAACACCTAAGCCAGCATTTGCCGCTAATTTTCCGTCGTTAAATATATGTCCTCTTAGATCTAAAAAAGGAATCCATAGAGTGGTAAGGGTGTTAGGGATGGTAAAGAATCCGGTAAGAGAGGTGTATCCCTTATCATAACCGATTCCTTTGGCTTCGATATTTCCTATCTCTATACGAAAGGGATTTTGAGAGACACCGCAAGTGTCTTCTTCCGGGGGAGCGGCGTTTTCGGTCTCTTGTATGGTACATTGCCCACTTCTTGGAATCATGAGCCATGCAACTTCATTTGTGGAATTTGCGTTTTGCTCAGGAACGATTTCTGAGAGTTCACCGTCAGCAAAAGCTGTTATGCTTAGCAAACAGAGAGAAGTGAAAACGGAGAAAGTTTCTCTGAGTCCCATATTAAATCCTTTTATAGATAAAAATTCTTCTTCACACTAGCAGGATATTTTTTTTTAAACTATTCTTTTATTTAACTCGGAGGTTTTTTAGATGGATGCAAGTGTATTTTCAGATCGTGTTGAAATTGATGTTAGGAAGGGAACGTGTAAGGTTAAAGGGGCTGAGTATCCATCTGTTGGTTTTGGGACTTATCGTTTAACTGGAGAAATATGTACACGTGCTGTGATTCAAGCAGCCACAGTCGGCTATCGAATTATTGATACAGCCACGTATTACAAGAATTTCGATGGGATTGCAGAAGCTATGAAGAGTCTTAACCGATCTGATTTCTACATAATCTCAAAAGTGTGGCATGATAGCCATTCTAAGAAGGATTTGCGTCGAGATTTGGAGCAGACATTAAATGCTCTTCAGACAGGGTATCTCGATGCTTATTTGCTTCACTGGCCAAACAGTAAAATTCCTATAGAGGAGACGTTAAATACCATGACAGAATTTGTGAAGGATAAAAAAATTCGTCATATTGGGATGAGTAATGTTTCTGTAAATCATTTGATAAGGGCGTTGGAAGTTGGTGTTCCTATTACGTGGGTTCAAGTGGAGATGCATCCTTTCTTTTATGATAAAAAGTTATTAGATTTTTGTAAAAAACACTCAATTGCCACCCAAGCATGGAGGCCCTTAGACCTAGGTCGTACAACGGAAGATCAAATCCTTAGAGAAATGGGGGTGAAATACAAAAAAACAGCGTGTCAAATTGCTCTTAGATGGATTATTCAGCACGGGTGTATTCCTTTACCCGGAAGTAAAACTACAACACACATTCAAGAGAATTTTGATGTAATGAATTTTACGCTCTCTGAGCAAGAGATGCAGAGTCTTAATCAAAGAGCTCTAACCGGTGCTCGATTTAGACTTGACGAAGAACGTGCTATCGGCTTTCTAGATGAGTTCGATTTTTCTTATGAGGAATGTTGGCCGAAGGGGTAAAACTAAAGAAGCTTGCGAAGTTCCGCTTGAAAAAGGGCAAAGCTCAAAAATGAGTCGCGAAGAGGAAGTTCTTTTTTCTTTCCTTGTACTGACACCTCGATAAAACCTTTTATAAATCCCTGGATGAGTTCTTCTTTTTTTAATGCAATTGTGCCAGCAATTGCTTCAGAGTAGTCGGGGTTTGAGGCCTCTTGAGCTGTGATTTTTCCTATGAAAACAGGAATGACAGAAGAGAGCACTCCCGTGTCTGGAGCTATATTGCCTAAAAAAACAAGAGATGATGCTATAAGGCCTGTTTCTTCCTTTACCTCGCGCAGCGCGGATTGTTCACTCGTTTCTCCTTGTCGAATCATTCCTCTAGGCAGTTCGAGTTCCCAAGACCTCGTTGCATGGCGATAATTAAGATTTAATACAATATGTCCCGATGGCAACACTGGGAGTACGGCAACACCTGGAGAGTCATTTTTCAACTCACTTTTCCAAATGAGGCGATTGTAAGTGCCGGGTACTTTTTTTGGAAAGTAAACGGCATCACGCAAAAAAAGCCAGTATTGGTCTTCGTAAACGATGCCTGTACGACTGAATTCTACTGCATCAACCTTTGAGAACCCTTTTTGCAATAAGCGATTTTCCTGAACCTTTTGAATTTCAGCAATTTTTATAGGATCAATGACAATTTCGATTTCTCCTTCTCTGTGATCGCCGTTTGGTTTTGCAATCTGTTCCATATAGGAAAGATAGTTTTCAAGTGATTGATTTCCAAAGGCAGCTTGAGAGAAGAAGAAAGTTAAAATAAACAGTTTTTTCATAAAATCTTGATGCGGGATAAGGTTAGGAAGTTTTATTATGGAGAGGCTGCGTGATAAATTCAACCTCTAAGACGTGGTAGGAGACAAGTTGTATTAGGCGTAGGTTGTTATATTTTCGTAAAATGTTCTATGAAGGAGGGGGATGGAAATGTTCTATGAAGTGCAACTGCAATGGATACAAGCCTTGCATCAGGCTTTACGCTCATCTTGGATGGATGTTTTTTTCAAATGTTGGAATTATGTCGATACATCATATTTTGTGATCGCTGTGATTGTCCTTGTTTGGTATCTCTGGAACAAACGAACGGGAGCTTATCTTTTCTATGCTTTCATTGTAAGTTGTATTTTGAATCAGATTCTGAAAGAAGTTTTTCATCAACCTAGACCTTGCCAGATTGATCCTTTGGTTGGCGTTCTTTGTTTTTCGTCCCCTGGATTTCCAAGTGGCGGTGCTCAAACTGCAACGATTCTTTCTGGTTTTGTGTTTTTTGAGAGTAAGAGAATCTTTTATCGGTGGCTTGCCGTTATTTTTGCTCTTTTTGTTTATTTTTCAAGAGTCTATTTAGGAGTCCATTATCCTACAGATATTCTGGGAGGGATCGTCGTTGGAGGCGTGATTCTTTTTGCTTGTAAGACTTTATTTCCCGTTATGGAAAGGATGTGGAAAGTAGCAGCTATAGGATTTCCTTTTGTCATTCTTCTGCTTTTTTATTTGGGATTGCCTGTTGATTCATCCTTGTTTTTTTCAACTCTTGGAGTTGGTGTAGGTCTTCTTATGCACAAAAAATCTCGAGGAAAAACTGCTCGAGTTCGCGTCTTGCAAACATGTAGTGTGCTGGGAGGGCTTGTCGTTCTTTTTGTCGCAGGCGCCTTTTTTCCGGCCTTTGCTTGTTTATGGAACTTTGCGAAAGGGTATTGGTTGAGCTTTCTTGGAGCTAGACTTGTAAGAGAAAGTTTTAATAAAAAATGTTAAGTTTTTTCCTGTTGACGAAGGGGATATGTTTAGATATCCTGCCTCTTAGTTTAAGGGGAGTTTAGATGGAAGGAATGCGTGAGAAAAATAGACCCCGAGTTGGAGTGGGAGTTTGTGTTGTCCAAGAAGACAAGGTGCTCCTTGGTAAAATGTGAAGGATGGGAGTGGTTTGAGTGGGATAAGTTGCCTGCGCCTCTTTTTCTTCCTGTTCAATCTTTGATACAGAAATTGGACAACCATTTTAGATGTGCCGATGAGATATTACAGCAACGGATGCAGAAAATTTAACAGGAGCGATGTTGATGGCAACAAAAGATAGCAATGGAAATCCGCTGAACGAGGGTGATTCTGTGCATGTTATTAAAGATTTGAAAGTCAAAGGATCATCTCTGACTCTTAAACGGGGCAAAGTATTTAAGAATATTCGGCTTACCGATAATGAGGAAGAGGTAGAGTGCCGCGAGGGGAAAACGACACTCGTTTTGAAGACGTGTTTCTTGAAGAAGATGTAGTTTTAAGAGATTGTCATCGTAAGCTTGCCCTTCGTTCTCCCTTGTTTTAAAAGAGTATGCGCTTTTTCTACTGTTTCTGCTGATAAGGTTCCTAGATTTTGTATGGACGGTGGCTGGAGGGAGCCCTTTTCGAGCATCTCAGAAATGGTGCGCATGTGGTCTTGGTAGATCTTCCACTGATTTTGATCGGCGTTTTGAAGTTCACTTGCTACAAAGACTCCTTTAATCGTGCATTTGGCAGCAGGAAAGGTAGCTCCATAATCTACGATTGTAACAAAGGTGCCGGAATTTTTGGTCACCCCTAGGCAAACATCTTTTAGAGCACCTCCAACAAGATCTAGTGATACGTCAAAGGGGTTGCCTTCATGCAACTCAAGGAGCTTTTTTGTTAGCTCAGTGTTGGAAAGTCCTTCGTAGATCAGGATATTTTCTAATGGGATGGCGAAGTGATCATGTAGATATTGTTGGCTGGTAATATTCTTTGCTAGGGTGAAGATGGATTTCGCTCCAGCGATTTTTGCAAATTGGACAGCAAAAGTTCCAACGCCTCCGCCGGCGCCTGTTATGAAGACGGTATCGCCTTTTTTAATTGTGGGATCTGCAAGCGTCATGCGGTAAGCTGTCATCGACGCAAGGGGAATAGCTGCTGCTTGCTCAAAGGAGAGTTTGGAAGGTTTTTTTCCAAGAAGTTCTTGAGGTATGCAAATGTATTCTGCATAGCTTCCATTGGAGCAGCAAGACATTGTCATTGCATAAACTTCATCATTGACGGCAAAGGCTGAGACATCAGTCCCCACAGCATCAATAACGCCGCTTGCATCGCTGCCTAGAATATCACTTTGGGGTTTACCAAACCATTGCTCGCGTATTTTCCAGTCAACTGGATTGAATCCGACAGCTTTTACGCGTATTCTTACTTCACCTGCTTGAGGAGATGGTGTGGCTTTTTCTGCTAAGGAAAGGTTAGTTCCGTTTAAGATTACAGCTTTCATGGTAAGTTAGATCCCTAATCGTATATATTGAATTGACAAGCCTATGACTTTGACTGCTACCTCATATTTAAGAGTTAAAAGAAGTAGCAATCAGGGTTTTCTTTTCCACGGTTATATTCTTTAACAAGAATCGGGTCAAGAGCTGAATTTTCTCGCATCAGCTTTTTTTGTTTTTTTGACAACGATGCGCATTTTAAGCTAAAGTTAAGAAAAAAGATTTTATGGGATCAGATGACAAGTTTATCTCAAAAGACATGTGTACCATGTAAGAAAGGCACTCCTCCTTTGAAGGGTGAAGAATTAGCTCGTCTTTATCAACAGCTGAAGCAGGGTTGGAAAATTATTGAAGATCACCATCTTCAAAGGGAGTATCTTTTTCATGATTTTAAGGGGGCTTTGTCCTTTACAAATAAAGTCGGAGAGCTTGCAGAGAAAGAGGGACATCATCCTGATATCCATCTTTCTTATGGGAAGGTGAAGATCATTTTATGGACTCATAAGATCAATGGGCTATCAGAAAATGATTTTATTTTGGCTGCAAAGTGTGATGGGATTAGCGGCGATTTTTCTTCATGAAGCTCATGATAAATATTCCAGCGCCTACCACAATCAGAATAGCTCCGCCAACATGTAGCCAAGTGGCCATTTGTTCATAGGTGTTAGCTTCGTTTTTTCCTTCGTTGATTTTCTTCTGCGCAGAGCCTGTAATTCCCTTGCCAATCTCTTCTGAGTAAGGATTATGTGAGAAAAGACTATTGCTTTGATCTACAGTTTTTTGGGCGCTTGAAATTTTTTTTCTTCCTTCAGTAACTTGACCTTCTATGTAGTTAGAAAATAAGTACATTGCGAAGCCAACAACTAGGAGAATAATTCCTAAAATTCTTTTTTTGTTCATGATCACCTCTTTTAAAAACTATCTATTTTTTTCCTTATATATTAAAGAAGGGAGATAAAGAAAGCTATTTTTCAAGGGGTGAAGGTGAAAGTTTTCAAGATTATCGTTTTGTTAGGACTGTTTATGAGTTGTTTTCTTCTAGCGGACACAAAGCCAGAAGAAGCCTTAAATGCTCTGATCGAAGGTAATAAAAGATTTATGTCAGACAACTCAATCCATCCACAGGATACGACAAAGCGTCGAGAAGAGACTGCTAAAGAACAGGCGCCTTTTGCAGTTGTTTTAGGATGTTCAGATTCTAGAGCTTCACCTGAAATTTTGTTTGATCAAGGAATTGGCGATCTTTTTATTGTTCGCGTTGCAGGGAACATCGTGGGTCCAATTGAACTTGCAAGTATTGAATACGCCGCTGTGTATCTACATGCTTCACTTATTGTTGTAATGGGGCATGAAAATTGTGGAGCCGTTGATGCTGTCATTCAAGGCAAGACAAAAGATATAGAGCCTGTTGCAGCCTTGATAAAACCTGCGGTCAAGCGAGTGGCTAAAATGCCCGGAAATCGATTAGAAAATACGATTAAAGAGAATGTAGCTCTTGTTGTAGCTCAGTTACAAAAAAATTCTGTGTTAAAGCGGCTCATCGAAAAAGGGATACTGCTCATTAAAGGTGGATATTACAATTTTCATACGGGGCAGGTCGAATTCTTGAATGCCGGAGCTTCGTAGGTCTTATTGCATCGATTTTGTTTCTGTTCCTGAATCGGTATTTTCTGGTGCAATGAATGCTCGGAAGCGCCAACGCGGCTCATAGCCAAGCTGCCTACAAATTCCTAGGGCTAGGCCATCTGAGGGTAAATAAGACATTCCAATTTTGCAACCTTTAGAGATAGCATCATGAAGAGTAAAGCGACGAAGTGCTGAACTGAATCCTTGACGTCGGTATTCAGGAAGTGAAGCTCCGTTCCAAAAGCTCACTTGATCTCCCATAATCAGTGTTGTAAGGGCCGATACAGCTTTTTTTTCATGACGCGCAATCCAGTGAAACATTTTAGGAGAAGTAGAATTTGCTCCTATCCACATAGCTTTGCGGTAAAGCTCTTCGATTTTTTTATTAAATGAGAATGTAATGCTGATCAGATGTTGAAATTCGTCCATCTCTGCTTCAGTTTTAACTAGATGTATTGACCATCCATCTGGAATGGCAGGAGGGAGTAATGTGGGTGCTAAAACTCCTATGACGCCTTGAAAGATTCCTCCTTCTGTAAAACCTCGTTCGCGTAGTTTTTTTTGAAAGTCAAGATCAACTTTTTCATCCACATACCAAACAAAGGGAGTTTTAGTTGTTCTGAAGAATTGAATTTGCTGATTGATGCAATCATCCCAGGATGAATTTTTTGAAGGATATTTAAGAATGGCATTATGACAAAAGAAAGGGATTCCAGAGACGGCGCGTCTAACCCCTTCTTTCATTTCTACGCCTGCTTGAGGAGAAAACTCTCCTTTGGCAAGGATTTCATAAAAAAGAGTGTAATGATCTTTTAAGATTTGCTGTTCTTTTTCATATGAGATTTCCATTGCAGGAGGTATTTCTGCGATCATTGTGAATACCCATTTTTTTGTAAAAAACAACTCTATCTTAAGAGGGACTTCTATTCAATATACGTTTATGTGGAAAAGATTTTACTTTCCTCAAAGCCCATGTTTTACCCCGAATTGTGACCTATTTTCCCTATAGCATCTACACATTTGGTTGCCTTCTGATTTTTTTCTTTCGTTAATGGC
>DAHVFY010000051.1:0-7469 GCA_027316765.1 Parachlamydiales bacterium
GAAGGAGAATTAGATAACTGGAAATATAGAAAAGGCAAACTTGTTTCTAGAAAAAAGAAAGCTGCATATAGTGCTTCTGGTTGAAAGGCACTCACAGGCAAAACAAATTTAAAAAAAAATTGTCATTTATATCATTTTCTTGATGATCGCTCCAAAAAACTTCACCAAGATATTAAGTTTTGCTAACTTTCGAGATTTCTTGAGCGTCTTTTAACCGGAAGCACTATCCGAATGAGATGGCCTGGGAGTAATCCTGAAAGGCCTTCGCCTTTAAGCGAGGGGGCAGTCACGCGCAATCTGGCTTTTTAGATTGAGATTTGATAGGATTAAGAGTGTGAAAAAGCTACTGTATAGTTTTCTAATTCTTCCCGGAATGCTAGGTGCTATAGAAGAGCCCCCTCTTCTTTCAATCGGTGCCGGACTCTATAACGTCACAGGAAATCATAAAAGGTTCTTTGGGCAATTAGAGTATAAGTTTGCTCCCTTCTATTGGCACTTGCGCCCTCAAGTGGGTGGGTTCATCACAGAACGGTGGACAACATTCTTCTACGGGGGAATCGCTTGTGATTTTTATCTTGTCGATAAAATCGTTCTGACACCTAGTTTCTCTCCAGGGATCTACATTCAAGCAGGTGGAAGGGATTTGGGACTACCACTAGAATTTCGAAGCGGCCTTTGTTTTGCTTTAGTGCGTGACGGGTATCGAATAGGCTTAGATTTTTTTCATCTCTCTCATAGCAAGCTTGCTAAAAAAAATCCCGGTGTTAACTCTCTTGTCGTCTCACTTAGCATTCCCATACGCAAGTAGTCTTCTTTCGAAATTCAGTAGATAAATGGAATGATTTTATAACGCACCTTTTCGCAATGCTTCTCCCAATCTACTCCGTATTTTTGCGCGCAACGACTATCGTCACGAACTGCTCTATCAAAGAGCAAAATCGAAAGAAAGACGAAATAGAAAAAAGGTAAAAAGTTGTCAAAAAGGGCAGGCAGCGTCCAAAAAAGAGCGCCAAGCAGTTCAGGAATATAATGAAAATGACGAGAAATCCCCCACCAGCCGGAAAGAAGCAAAAGACTCTCTTTCTTTTCTCCAGTCTCTGTCACAAAATTAGCTAACGTATAATGTGGTTTTCTTCCCCAAATCTTGCAGTTGCCTGAGGTCATGCGCAATTTTTGTCTTTGCCTATCTGCTTGATAATTGATAAAAATTGCAAGCGCGCCACAAACAAAAATCGCAGTTGCCACAACTGTTCCTAGTTGATTGGGGTGATTGACAAGGTAAAGAGCGGGAGATGTATAGACGGAAGGAACCCATACAAGACAACCCCAACAAATGTAAAAACCTGCTCGATCGTACATAATATCTAAAGAGCGTAAATACCCTGTTTCCCAACAAAAAAACTTAAAAATATAAATCATTTGCAAAGCAACCGCAATTAACATGGAATTACTTAATCCATAAAGAGAGTGCTGTTTAGCTGCAAAAGAAAGAATAATCACCGCCCAGCCCATCATGCCAAAGCGGCAATTCGTAAACATTTTGACATCCCATCCAAAAATGCGCGGATATAGCTCAGTTCCCCAATAGTAATCGAAAATACAGTTACCGCTTGTACCTGAATCCGTGGATGAAGGAGCAAAACGCCCTTTGAAATAAAGAAAAAGGCAAAAGAAAAGACTAAAAATATTGAGCGCTCCAATGAGACCACCAAAGTGATCATAAATAATTGTTGGAGAAAACAATTGCAAAGGATAGGCAGATAAGTAAAAAAGAGTCAGTGTTGCAAAAAAACTCACGACGCCATTGGCTTTGTACACAGGAGTATTCCCTTTTGGGGTGAGTGGACCATAAAATATCTTTCCCGGCATCCACTTCATAAAAGCTAGTTGAAACGCAGCAAAAATACCAATGATCTGCCAAGCTGTTTTTGTACCAAAGACGTAAGGCTTCCATAATCCATAAAGAGTTGCAAAAAAGCCGTCTTTGCAACACACCTCCCAAAACTGATGAAAGGAGCCGTCGAGAGCTACGCATGTATACCAAAGAATCATCGCAAAAGAAGGGCTCGCAGCAAGAAGAAATAAAGGACCAATTGTTGAACGAATTGTGTGAAAAATTTTTGACTTTATTACATTATTATACAACATTTACAGCTAACCTCTTATTTTTTCCTATATTTATTAATTAAAATAATTTTTAACAAATATCAAGCAAATCGTGTAAAAATAGAATATTATACGACTGTAAAAGTTTGGTCTAGTATTTTTTTATCCACCGCTATATGCTATGAAGGCATATGGAGTGGATACACAAGTTCGATCTTTTTCTCTTTGATTTTGACGGCCTACTGGTCGATACGGAAAGACTGCATTTTCATGCTTACATGTTCTTGTGCTACAACCATGGATTTGAGCTTGGATGGGATTTCGCTCGCTACTGCGATATCGCACACTCAAGCGCAACGGCGCTAAAAGAAGCCCTCTATAGGGAATTCCCTGAGCTGTTCAAGGAAGAGTCCGACTTTAGCGTGTTGTATGCGGAAAAGAAAAAAATTTATATCGAGCTGCTGAAAGAGGCACCTCTTCAGTTGATGCCGGGCGCTGCTGAACTTTTAACAGCTCTTGATAACGCCGGCCTTCGCAGAGTCGTAGCAACGCACTCTCCTCGCGAGCAGATCGATCTGATCAAAGCTCAGCTTCCTATTCTTTCTACAGTACCGACCTGGATCACGCGTGAAGATTATAAAGATCCTAAGCCGGCACCAGATGCTTACCTAACGGCGATTGCTCAAGTTGGAAAAGAAGGGGATCGAATGATCGGCTTTGAAGATTCGATGCGCGGGCTAACAGCACTTCGAGCAACTCCTGCTCTCCCCCTTCTGATCGCTCCTACCTGTCCTCTTACACTCTCCTCTGGAACGCTATACTTCCCCACACTAAAAGACATCATCGTTTAACTCTTTTAAGCATCTTCTGCACTTTCATGATGTGAGTAGCTAATGAAGCCGCAGGAAGCAGGATCGCTGCCTTATGATTCTCCAGTTCTTGATACAGACTATCCAGATCAAACCTAACATCGTTCTCACCTAAACCATCCTGCAACTTCTCAAGATGCTTACAACCCGCAAAAAGCAGGATCTTAGGACGATGAAGAGCCCATTGGACGATCATACTTTCTATTTTCTTTAAAGTGTTTACCATTGACAGGGTGCGAATCGGAAATTGGTGAGCTATGTCAGCAACAACATCATCAGGGGATGGCGCATACAAGTTCCGAAATTCCCTTATTTTTTCATAGTCATCATCAAATAGCATTTTAACATCTTCTTCAGGAATAAAAGGCTCTAATTGCACTACATCTTTGAGAATTAAAAAATCTAATTCCTCTTTCTCTCTTTGAAGTTTTCTAAATTCCCCTATCCATCCCATAATTACTTCGAAAGCATCTCCTATTTTCGGAGGGAATGTATTATAAAAAGAATAAAATTCATCACCCCCTAGTTCCATCAACGTTGTTAACTGCTCAGATTCTTCTGTATTAAACTCGTTTTCTAGAAGATCGATCTTGTCCATGATTGCTCTCATTTCAATCAGAATTTCCCCTATGCGCGATTGTTTTGCATGCAATGCATCAAATTTCTTTTCGGAAACTCCTTTATCATCCCATCCTGTGAGATAAATATTCTCTCTGAATGAAAATTTTTTGCGATCACATAAAGAAGTCTTAAACTCCTCATTAAAATCACCGGAAGCCTCTTCTTCAAGAATGAGAATGACAGGACCTCGCCAGGCCAAAAAATTCACAAGATCCCTTTGAGTGGATACGCATTGCGGATGTCGATGTATATCCCCTACACCGAATAAATCGACTTCTTTCAATAATTTAACATTAAACATGCGCGAGATCGTATAAGAAAAAAGCAGTTGTGTCAGAGTCTCATCTCGAGCCTCTAACTCTTTTTTCGCAATATCCAACATTTTTTTTGATGTCAAACCAAGGGCCACCACATCGCGGTCTTGCAAATAGCAACAAATACTTCTCAAAGACGACGAATTTAAACTGCTAATAGTCATTACAACACCAGATTTATTTACTATATTAGTATACAACAATTAAACTATTACAAAAAGCGTTTTTTTTTAAACTAATTCCATACTAAGCCGTAGGGGGAGGGGTGAAATTTTCTTTTATTAGACCTCTTCTAAACTGATTCGGGGTACTATGAATTTAAAACATGATGGTGATATCTACAACTATCCTCTATATCTCATTTCTCAATTTCCCATGATGTGAAGGTAGTCGGCAATTACAGACTTAACTTCTGTCCACTTCGCTTTTTTCTGCTCTTCTTTGAGGAAGTAGCGGCCAAGGAGGCGATCAAGGGTTGGAATGAGAGGCTGCAAGAAGCATTCGAATGCCATCTCATCCATGAAATCCATTTCAAGAACAGCTTGACGCCCTGTCGTCTCTTGAAGAATCTCTTCGGAAAGTTGCAAAGTACGCTCTAAACTTGTTTTCAATGAAGCAAATAGCTCCTGCAAAACTTCTGCTTTAATGTAACTCATTTTGTTCTTTTCTACTTCGCTGTGAATTTTTCCACGCAAATTAAAACTTCTGTAGCAATACCGATCCTTAATCTCTTCTAATGAAAGATAAGAAATATGAGGAAAACCAATGCCTCCATCCGTTGCATTAAGAAATGTGCGCTCAGGGTGTGCAAGAGCGTAGGCGCCAATACATGACGATTCCATCACCCATTTGAGGGTTGTATAAACGGTATTGCCATTTCGATCTTCTCTTTCTAAAAGCCGTTCCATCACTCTTTTGTCTTCTTTCATCTTATCAAAGGAAAGATCGTTGGCTACATCTAGAACCCCTCCAGCATATCTTTGCATACCGGTATAAGCAAGATCAACTCCGACAAAAATGATCGGATCGCATCCCATGGAATAAGCAAGAGCTACTGCAAGCGTTGTAACAGAAAAAGCTTCACGTCCAAGATCAGGTCCAATCGCCTCTCCCGTAATTCCAAGTTTTTCTTCCAACCACCCTTCTGCAATCCCTCCGGTGTCGGAACGAAGATATCCACAAGGACCATTGCAGGTCGCAAAAATATCAGGATGCACTCGGTTGGCATAAAGAAGAGGCATTTCAAATGCTTGAGATGGTTTTAACCGCTTGTATTCTTCGAAATTCGGATCAAGAGCAATTCCTAAATGGGGCTCGATCCCCTGAGAAGTAAGCGCTGTGATCGAGGAGCCTCCTGCGATAATGAGCGCTTTATTCTCTAGATCTTTAAGAATCGGAATCGCTGTTTTTAAAGAAGGACCCGCGCCGCAAATAATTGCCGGGACTTTTGCAAATTTCCCCTCAAGCTTGTTTGCGAAAAAAACATGGGGCAGCTTCTGAAAGTTAGGGTATAGATTTGCAAAAATTTTTTGAGAGTGAAGGGACTCACAAAAAAGAGCATGGATGGCAGCTGTTGCTCTCAACAATTTGAGCTCAATCTTTTTAAACCATTCTCCCCGTTTTTCTTGATAGGTTGGTAACACCGTGCAAGCAACTTTATCGGAGACAAATTCTTGTGCAAGATCCTCGATCATCTCGTCCCACATTTGCTCTTCCAAAACACACCGAAAATGCACGCGAGAATCAAGAAGAACACGGCTAGTTTCTTGTCCTTTGAGAAACGCTTCAATATTTCCCAGATTCTCCTCTAAAAAGATAAGACATCTACCCCGTTTTGCATCTAGCCACTCTTTAAGAAGATCATAAGCATATCCAAGACCTAATCCAAAAACATAAAGAGTATCGATCCCTTCTAAATCTAATGACGTATCCCATTTTTCCATTTGACTGGGATCATCAAGATGCAATATAAGCTCTTCGCTTAAAGAGTCAAAAGGGTAATGATTTAAAAAAAATCCAATTTCAGGACTGCGCTCCATCATCAGCTCAAAATTATTCTGCATAATTCTCCTCTTTGAGCTGCCCATCTTCTAGCCAAATTCTATCCCATCCCTTTCTTCTTCCCAGAGTAAAATGCACTTCTCTTTTGCATTTTCCATTGGGCCAAAAAAGGAGAACTTCTTTATCAAGAACGCCTTCTAGATAATGAAGAATTGTTTTTATGCTTCCATCCTCGTAATAATACTCTTGTTTTCCCTCTTTTTTCCCTTCTTTATGTCTTTCAAGTGAATAGAGTTTACCAGATGCATAATACTGCCAGCCTTTACCATGTCGTTTACCCTGATAAAACCAATGACACGCAAGAAGGCCTCCATCCTCACCATAAAAAACAGAAGGACCATGCAACAATTCTCCAAGGTAATAGCTTCCTTCTCTTAAAACCGCAGATTCAAACGCCTCCTGAATCGAGATTCCGAGTTCATCATCGATAAGATACAAAATTCCATCCGCTATTTCATATCTTTCCACTAGAAATCCTCCAATACTCGTTTAAAAAGAAGAATTTTTTGCAGCTCAGGGCAAGAAGGATTCTCTCTTAATATTGGCTCTTTCCAGACCTGCCAAAGCATTTCTAAGACGGCTTTATAAGCACTCTCTTCTTCAAGCTCAAAAAGAATAAAAGACGCTTTTCCATCTTCAGAAATAGGAGAGGGAAACACTTCTTGCATCCTCATCAAAAAAGCGTCAACATGCTGACGCGCACGGGAAAAACTTTCTTTTAAAGAAGCAACTTTTCTCATCATCTCCTCAGATTCTCCTATTGGAAAGATAGGATCAAGCGCTTTTGAAATGCGTTCTTTGAGCCCCTGAGTTTTTTGAAGATACGCATCTTTTGCAGAAGATAGCGAAAGATTTTCTATGCCAGGAACTCCTATCCCCCCCTCTGTTGCATTAAGAAATCGTATTTGAGGATGCATTTTAGCAAATTTTTCAAGCCATGTGCGCGCCATCAACCAATCTTGCTTCGAATAAAAAACCTCTGCATTTTCACCGTGAGTTAACATGAGTTTTTCTTCATTTTTCGTTGCTTTAACGCCGGGTGCATAAATTTCTCCAGGCCTTGCCGAAAGATCCATTCCGACAAAAATGATCGGATTACATCCAAGAGAAGTCGCAATTGCTGCAGAAAAAGTTACCACATTCCACCCCCCATCAAAGGGTTTCTCTTCAAACAACCCTCGTTCGATTAAGGAGCTTCCAGCATCTTGCATCCAAAAAAGAGGGCCTTGCACTGTCTTAAGAAAATCACGATCCACACGATTTTGATAAAAAAGAGGTGTCTCATCCAAATCTTCTTTAAATCTCTCTTTCGATAGTTCTGGATCGATCATCGCAGCAAAATCCACTCTCACACCATGAAGTGGAAGAAGAGAAAGAGCTGTCCCCCCAGCGATCAGTAAAGCCTTATCTTCGATCTCTTTAAGCTCATGAACATTCTTGGCAAGTGAAGGACCACTTCCGCAAATAATTGCAGGCACTTGTTGAAATTTTCCGAACA
>DAHVFY010000051.1:7479-10011 GCA_027316765.1 Parachlamydiales bacterium
TTGTCATGTTTTCAAAGAAATTGCGAACAACGCGCAAACTAAGATCGCTAAACTCAGACGCGATCAAATGCACTCCCCTATTTACACTTTGCATTAAAGAGAACAAACGTGCTGCTTTTTCATCATTTTCAGGCGCAATATAATGAAACTTAAGAAAAAGGTATTTCCAAGCAATTTGCTTAAAGATATTTTCCTCTTCTCCTTCTACAAGGAAGACAAAACAAACTCTTGGATGTTCAAAAGAAGAAAACATCGCAACATCATCAAAAATTAACAGATAGCGGCACTCCTTTTCCTCAAGCCAATCAAAAAATCTTTTCTCTACTTGTTCAAACCCGTAAACGCAGAGCACATCAGTTTCTAAAAATTCTTCAGTGCACTGCATCAATTAACTCCTGATAAGAAGGAAGAAATGGAAGAAATTTTATCTCTTGATTCACTTTATAACCCACTTGAATTTCCTGAGCACTTGCAATGGCACAAAAAGGAGCTTTCACATATTCGTTATACCCAAACACTTGTTCAAGAGCCTCGTTATGAAGAAATTTCTCTTTGCACTCGATTAAAAGAAGGGGATAAAGAGAATATTCAGGGTGTAAGTTGGGCGCAAAGCAAAGGATATCGATCCGTCTATCGGGAAGATGCGTATGCATGGAGATATGGGGCAGCTCTTTCAGTTCTTTTTCAACTGCAATATGCCCTTTTAGAAATCCCAATCTTAGGAGGTTATGGAGCAATTTCTGTCTGACGAGTTCCTCTGGAAGAGCAGCAACCCAGAGATTACGAATAGGATCGTAAACTTGGGAGCCCTTCTTATTCAACCTGGATGACGCCATAGTTGCCGTCGGAACGACGATAAATCACATTGAGTTTGTGGTCTACCTCGTTGCGATAAATAAGAAAATTATCTGCAGACAAGTCCATCTTCATCACAGCTTCACCTGAAGTTACAGTTTTCAACACTCGAACTTCGGTACCTATGATTTGAGGAAGAGAGAAACCTTCTTGCTTTTTGTTCGCCGCTTCAATTTCGGCATTATACTCTTCAAGCTCATCATAAGGCCGTTGTAAAACATTGACTTTCATATCAACAACGGTCAATTTTTTTTGAGTATGTTCTTGGATCCGCTCTTTCCAGCGACGTAATTTCATTTGAAGTCGATCGATTGCTTTATCAATTGAAGGATACATATCATTGCTACTTGCCTGAACCTTCACCTTGAAATGGTCAAATTTAGCAATAATCATGCAAACGTGCTCCATTTTTTGAATATCCAGGATCATATGAAGATCCATAATATGCGTATGTAAACGCTCCACTTTCGTAAGCTTTTCCCACGCATAGTTCTTCATCGCTTCGGTCACTAAGACATTTCGGCCGACGATACTAATGTTATATCCCAATGCTTCTTCTTCTTTAAATTTGGCTTTATCGACCATAGAAACACCTCACGTTTACAATAATCTCATTCTACCTCTTGGATCGGTTTGACGCAACGCAAAGTTCTATTCAAAATCCGATTGGCCAACCTTTGATGCTCCTTTGTTCCCACGTAAGTTTCAATGTCTATAGAGGAAAGCTCTTCTGTGGGCAACGTCCTTTTAACACACAATATTCTTTTAACAGATTCATCCACCCTTGCCTCGGAAATACGACCCGCCCTTACTGCCTGGATGAGCGCTCCATGAATCTCTTTAACATTCTGCACGTTCAGCTCAAATCCCTTTTGCCCTTCTAAAAGTCTCTTACCTCCAAGGAGCAACAAGTCACATCCCGCTTCAAAAGCCTGAATGGTCGCCTCCTCTACAGAAGGAACTTGCTTCAAAAGCCCTTCCATAATCAGCGAGTCACTAATAATAAGTCCTTTAAAGCCAAGTCGATCTCTCAAATAATCTTGAAGAATGAGCGGCGAGAGAGTTGCACACTTACAAGGGTCTAAAGCTGGCACAAGAACATGCGCTGTCATGATGCAATCTGTCATTTGAACTAGCTCTCTAAAAGGATACAGCTCTCTGTCATAAAGATGATCCAACGCTTTGTCAATGACGGGTAAATCAAGGTGTGGATCTAAAGCCGCATCCCCAAGTCCGGGAAAATGTTTTAATGTCGCAAGAAGACAAGCTCGATGAAATCCATGAAGGGCTCTTTCTCCAAAAAGAACGACAAGCTCGGGCGAACATCCAAAAGAGCGCATATTCGTTATAGGTTCTTGAATCGACGCACTGACATCTACCACCGGAGCAAAATTAAGATTCACCCCTACAGCGCGCATCTCCTCTCCCATGGCAAAAGCTACCTGCTCAGCAAAGGCAGGGTCGCCTGTCATCCCAACCACTCCATTGCTGCAAAAACTAGTAAACCCCTCTTTTAACCTAGAAACTCTTCCCCCTTCCTGGTCAATACCAATAAAAAGGGGGATTTTTGAGCCACGCTGCAAACCATTACTTAACTGCTGCACTTGAAAAGGAGATACCAATCCATTAGCCCATTCATAATAAATAATCCCCCCAACATGAACTTGGTCTAATAAA
>DAHVFY010000052.1 GCA_027316765.1 Parachlamydiales bacterium
TGTGAGTTGGACGAGGAATGAAACGCAGTAGATGGAAGTTAAAAAAGTGGGTTGCTGCAAATAGGTCACAATTCGGGATTAAAGTTCTTTTAATTTTGTAGAGGCGGTATGCCAATATTGCGGTGATAAGCACCTTTGATGTGACGCGATTGCATCGTCCGAGCATGTTTGATGATCTCAATCCCCTTATCTACGTGATCTTTCATAAAATGTTCATAAATAAATTCTGAACGCTGTTTTGTCTTAAGACCATTGCGATTAAGTGGTAGATCTGAAATCAAAAGAAGAGCTCCTAAAGTAAATTTTCTCTTGTAACTGGCTGTAAAAAGTGTTGCACACTCCATATCCAATGCTTGCGCTTTTGTAGCCTTTAGTCGACTGACAAACTCATCATTAAATTCCCAAAATCGCATATTCGTCGTAAATGTGATCCCAATATGATAAAGAGCTTTTTCTCTTTCCATGACCTCTGTTACAGCTTTCTGCATTAGAAAATTAGCAAGAGCTGGCACTTCCGGAGGGAAATAAAAATTCGATGTTCCCTCATCTCGAATTCCAGCGACAGGAACTAAATACTCTCCCACGACATACCGTCTACGCAACCCGGCGCACATTCCAAGAAGTAAGCTTGCTTTAATCGGCAGAAACGAGCAAAGATCAACAACAAGAGCTGCAGCAGGAGAGCCGATCTTAAAATCGAGAAAACTAATCTCATCTTTTGGTGAATGTGCAACTTTAAACATAGAACCTTCAATAACCGGAACCCCCCGTTCCTTAGCAAAGTGCTCTACATATCTTGGAAAATTTGTTAAAAGAAGATTTGATTGAAAGGCGCCAATTTCACTCCCTGAATATCTCTCTAAAGTATCTCTTGCAAACTGTTCCTCGGTGATTTCCTGATGCATTCATTCCCCTTTTATCCCGAACGTATACCGAAACAGCCTAAAAATCAACATTGTAAATTTTTCACTAAGAATTTATATTAATATTATTAATTAACCAGGAGCGATTCATGCACCCAATCCCAGCACTCACATGCCGCCAAATGCTTCCTACAACAATGGAAAAAGCTTGCGATGAACTCTCTACTGTTCCCATCTATATCTCAATAGCTCTTGGTATTACAGCATTTTTCTTGGGTTTTGTTACGCTATACGCCTATCTACTATTCATACCGGCTCTTGTAATCGCTGCTGCTACCGGCATTTATCATGCAAGGAAAATTCCGTTATTACAAAGCCTCCAAAACAAAATTAAAGCACTCAACAAGGTGACAAATCGCCTAGAACACACCAACGATAAATTAAAAACCAACGTCAAAACATTTCAAAAAGAAAACATCACCCTTCAAACTCATGTGGCAACTCTTCAAGAAATCATTAATCAAGCTAAAGAACTCATAGGAAACTTTGCAATAGAACGCGAACGCCTACAAGGTGAAGTCGATCGAGCAATAGAACAGATTGATGGACAACTTGTACAAGCAGAAAAACTCGTAGGCAACATCTCAACGTCTCTTCAAGCAGATGCAGGTCATATTCATGAAGCTGTAAATAAGCTGACAGAAGCGATTCAATCCGCCGCGCAGCAGCATGTGCTAGATCTAGTAGATGCAAAACTACAACTGAAAGAAGTGCAAGCTGACATCAAACATGAAACAACGACTCTTGAAACGGTGAGAAAAAATTTTGAAACCCTTAATGAAAAATTCCAACAAAGGGAAAAAGCCTTAAAGACCATCGAAGAGAAGATTGAAAAAAGAACGGAACAGCTAGGAAAGGCTGCCGACCGGATCGACGAAAGCGTAAAAACTAAATTTGATAAAAGCGCAAAAAACGCCTCTTACGCAAAAAAGCAATTCCAATCTATCGTCAATCGTTGAAAATTAAAGAGATTTCCTAGACAATAAGGTCCTTTATTTAAGGATGAACAGATGGCACAAGTTAGTACAAATGAATTCAGAACAGGCATTAAAGTTGAAGTAGATGGCGAGCCTTATATCATGGTGGGTAACGAGTTCGTAAAGCCCGGCAAAGGACAACCTTTTAACCGCACAAAACTCAAACATCTTTTGACAGGTAGAGTGATCGAGCGCACCTTCAAATCCGGGGAAAAACTCAACCTCGCCGACGTTCACGAGTCTAAAATGCGCATGCTATATAAAGAGGGCAGCGATGTCGTATTCATGGATGATGAAACATTCGATCAGATCCATATTCCCTTAACGCTTATTGGCAGCAATGAACAATGGTTAATGGAAGAGGTCCTCTATGACATCATGTTCTATAAAGGGCAGCCAGTCGATGTCGTTCCGCCCACTTTCATGGAGATGAAAATCACTGAGACAGCGCCAGGACTTCGAGGCGACACATCAGGACGCGTCTTAAAACCCGCTGTAACAGAAAGCGGCGCTAAAATTCAGGTCCCCATTTTCGTAGAGGAAGGAGAAAAAATCAAAGTGGATACGCGTACAAGTGAATACGTTTCTAGAGTCTAGACTTTCTACTCTCCAAGATCGAGGTGCGATGCTCTCTTCCGCACGCGCCTTTTTCAAACAACGCAATGTCCTCGAAGTAGACTGCCCGGCACTTTCTCAAGCAGCTCCCATCGATGCACACATCGATGTGATGCAAATCACAATGGGAAAAGAGATAGGATATCTTCACACCTCTCCCGAATATGGCATGAAACGCCTTCTTTCAGAGGGAATTGGTGACATCTACCAACTTAGCCATGTCTTTCGTCAAGAGGAGTATGGTCGACTTCACAATCCTGAATTCATGATGGTGGAGTGGTATCGAGTTGGATTTAGTTTCGATGCTCTCATTGAAGAAACGCTAGACTTCATTCGCCTCTTTCTCAAAAAGCCTGCTGTTAAAACTTACACATATCGAGAAGTGCTCAAGGAACACACAGGAATCGACTATCTCACTACTTCACAAAAAGAACTCTCTCTTAAAGCGCGACAACTCATCCACCATCTTCCCGAAGAAGCACTGCAATGGAATAAAGATACACTTCTTAATTGTCTGATGAGTTTTGTCGTCGAGCCTCATCTCAGTGAAGAAGAATTCTCTGTGATCAAGTACTTCCCTTCAAGCCAAGCAGCGCTATCAAAAATAAAAATGTTGGGTGAAGAACCCGTTGCCGAGCGATTTGAGATTTATTATAAAGGGATTGAACTTGCTAACGGTTATCATGAACTCACCTGCCCACTTGAACAGCGTCGCCGCTTCATCGCATCCAACGAACATCGACTCTCTTTAGGAAAAAATGCACTTCCTATCGATGACAATCTCATTCAAGCGTTAGAGCAAGGCCTTCCCGATTGTTGCGGTGTTGCCGTCGGCTTCGACAGACTCATGCTCCTACGCCACAACAAAGACCATATCGAAGAGATTCTTCCCTTCTCCTGGCCTCGCAGCTAAAACCAACCTTGGACGATCGGATAACTTCTGCCGACGCGAAACGCTTTTTTAGTGACGCGAATTGCAGGAGCACTCTGTCTTCGCTTGTACTCGGCTGCATGAATCCTATGTACGAGGTCTAAAACGATTTCAATCGGAATCCCATACTTTATTGAAATCTCATGAGGAGAGAGATAGTCCTCCACGTATGCCTGAAGCACGGCATCCACGACTTCATAATCGGGCAATGAATCAGAATCTTTCTGATCAGGACGCAACTCTGCCGAAGGGGGTTTTTCAATTGTCGATTTAGGAATGATCTCTTTTTCCCGATTGATCCATCTTGCAAGCTCATAAACCTGTGTCTTTCGCACATCTCCAATTACACTTAATCCTCCACACATATCGCCGTAAAGAGTACAATAGCCAAGAGCCATCTCGCTCTTGTTACCGGTACTCATGACAATCAGTCCAAGCTTATTAGAAAAAGCCATCAGAATCATTCCACGAATGCGCGCTTGTAAATTCTCTTCTGTCGCATCAGGACCCCTTCCCTCAAAATAAGGGGTAAGCATCTTTAGAAAATCTTCAAAAGGAACTTCAATCGAAATCCTTTTAAGCGCGATCCCCAAATTCTTTGCAAGATCATCTGCATCTTGAACGCTAGAAGTAGAGCTATAACGAGAAGGCATATTAAGCCCCACAACATTTTCCTTGCCAAGCGCATCTACTGCAATGCATGCAACAAGTGCAGAATCGATCCCTCCCGAAAGACCAATCAACCCTTTTTTGAACCCCTGCTTATAAAAATAATCACGCACTCCAAGCACAAGAGCCGAATAAAGATCTCGTATCGGATCATACTCAAAAGTACAAGGACAGGCAGGAGAGTCCAGATCGACAATCATATCGTCTTCTTCAAATCCAGCACCAAGTTGACGCAAATTTCCTTCAGCATCTACATAAACACTATACCCATCAAAAACAATCTGATCATTTCCTCCTACTTGACAGCATAAAATCACAGGGCATTGAAGCGTCTTTGCAGCTTTAGCGCACACCTTCACGCGCGTGTCAGGTTTTTGAAATTGATAGGGAGAAGCGGAGAGGTTTAACAAGAAGTCGATCTTATGAGGAACCAAATCCAGTACAGGATCTCGCGCATATCTCGTTCCACCAACAAATCCTGCGTGCTGCCAAATATCTTCACAGATGATCACCCCGATTTTTTTTCCTTTTAATTCGCACACAAAAGGTCTCTGACCCGGCTCAAAATAACGCCTCTCATCAAAGACATCATATGTTGGCAAAAGACATTTATCATAAAATCCAATCAACTTACCATCATGAATCACAGCTGCGCTATTAAGTAATGATTTTTCTCCAGGACCTGGATTGCGCCGCACGAGCCCAACAAAAATCATCAGTCTTGAAGAATCGTGCACAATCGTCTCAAGGCATTTTTCCATGGCTTCAACAAAAGTGGACTGAAACAAAAGATCTTCGGGTGGATAGCCGCAAATTGTTAGCTCTGGAAAAAGAACAATATCAACACTCTTTGCCCTAGCTCGTTCCAGTGTTTTAAGAATTTTTTTCGTATTTCCTTCAAGATCCCCAATAGTAGGGTTGAGCTGAGCCACAAGTATACGCATATTTTTTCCGCCTTGACATCTAGGCCCCTTATAGCATAAGATACCGTAATTCTATCAAATTTAAAAAAAAGAAGTGCATCATGAGAGGCGGTACATTAAGAATTCATACAGAGAACATTCTTCCTATTATTAAAAAGTGGCTTTACTCTGATAAAGATATTTTTGTAAGAGAGCTTGTTTCCAACGCATCCGACGCTCTCTCAAAGATAAAAATTCTCGGAGGAGAAGGCCCCTTTCAGATCGATCTGACATTGAACAAAGAAAACCGCACACTCACCATTAAAGACACTGGCATCGGCATGAGTGCGGAAGAAGTAGAAAAATACATTGCGCAAGTCGCCTTTTCAGGGGCAGAAGAATTCCTCGGCAAATATACAAACCAAAATGAAAAAGAACAAATCATCGGTCATTTCGGTCTTGGCTTCTACTCCGCTTACATGGTCGCAGAAAAAGTAGAGATTGACACACTCTCTTATCTCGAAAACAGTGAGCCTGTATTTTGGTCATGCGATGGTTCCGTAAATTACATCTTAGGACGAGGAAAGCAAGAAGTGCGCGGAACTTCGATCACACTCTATATCGATAAAGAAAACGAAGAATACCTAGAGGAAGACCGTTTGTCACAAATTCTCAAACGTTACTGCTCTTTCCTTCCCTTCCCAATAACGCTCAACGGCAAACAGATCAACGAGCAAGAACCCCTCTTTGTCAAAGCCGCATCTCAATGCACCGATGAAGAATACATCAAATTTTATAGAGAACTCTATCCTCTTGAGCCCGATCCTATTTTCTGGATCCACCTCAGCGTCGACTACCCCTTCCACCTCAAAGGAATTCTTTACTTTCCCAAAATTCAAAAGAAAATCGATTGGACACAAAACAATATTAAACTCTTCTGCAACAGAGTTTTTGTCTCTGATAATTGTAAAGACCTCCTTCCTGAATACCTCACCTGTTTACGCGGCGCTCTTGATAGTCCCGACATTCCTCTTAACGTCTCTCGAAGCTATCTACAAATGGACAAAACCGTTAGACAGCTGAGCACTCACATCTCAAAGAAAATTGCCGATCGTCTTCTTACCCTCTACCAAACAGAAAAAGACAAATTCTTTGCTTCCTGGGAAGAAATCGAAATGGTGATCAAGCTTGGTCTACTGCAAGATGAAAAATTCTATGAACGCTCTAAAGAATTCCTCTCCTGGAAAACGACAGAAGGAACATGGACGACTCTTGATGACTATCGAGCAAAGCATGGCGATAAGATATTTTACACAACAGAGGGACAAAGCAATCAGTGTCTAGAGCTCTACCGCGCACAAGAAGTCGAGGTTCTTGTTGCAAACAGCCACATCGACACAGCTCTTATGAATTATTTAGAAGACAAAGAACGTCCTCTTAAGTTTCAAAGAGTCGATGGAGCCCTTGCAAATACGCTTTTAGATCCTAAAAGAGAAAAAACACTGCTTGATGCAGAAGGTAAAACGGAAGCTGCTCAAATTGCCGATTTCATTCGACGCGCTCTTCCTTCCGACAAAGTGCAAGTAGAAGCCAAAAGTCTTGCGAGCGATACCGTCCCAGCGCTCATTGTTCGCGATGAAGAACTTCGCAGATTGCGCGATTACATGACTCTCACAGGACAAGCGCTCCCTCCAAACATCGCCGACAAACACACCTTCGTTGTCAATACAAACAGCAAACTCATCTCTCTGATCTATGCTTTACGCGAAAAAGACGCTCCCCTCGCGCAGCAAATGGCAGAGCACATCTATGACCTTTCACTGCTGTCACATAAAGAACTTTCGACAGATGCCCTTCCTAAATTCGTTGAACGCGCTGGCACCCTGATCGAAAAGCTTTTAGAAAAGGAATAGGCACCCACAAGCAAAACAATTCAAAATTCACTTTGCTTGAAAAAAGTCTTTTGGGAGATGATCGTTTCAATGACTCTCCCTCTAATGTCGCGCGATTCAAAAGTGCACGTGTTATTGTCTAGCGTAACAAGCCAAAAACAATTGAGTTTAGCAGACTTTGCCATATACCAAAGCCCTTTGTTTACAGCACGTGGAGACACTCCCCACGCCCCATCACCCAGATATTGCACCCCACTTGCATCTACCTTTCCTTCCTTAATTCGATACGTCCTCTTATAGGCGTGATTGTGATGTTCAAATGCCGTGTCCACTCCGTACTCTTCAAAAAGCGGCACCCACTCCCTCCGAATCATGCTGGGTGCAGCACCATCATACTGATAAACGGAAGGATACGCTGCAATGTGATAGGCGACCAATGTGTACCCCCTATCGCGTCCCGCCCTTTTTAGCATCCCCTCTAACCACGTCGTCTGCTCTCCTCTAATGGGCGTAAAATGCCCCGTGTCCAGGATAATTAAGCTCAAATAAGTGCCAAAATTAAGTGTCCTGTAAGCTTTTAGTTTTTCAGGCATGGCAAAAAGCTGAAAAAAAAGAGGAATCCCCTCCCCACCCTTTTTAATATCATGATTGCCAAGGACAGCGACTAAAGGAATAAGCCTACCATCCACTCCGACCATAGACTTCTTCCATTCTGAAAAAAAAGTCCCCCATCGCCGTTCTTCCCAGCCCTTGCCTTTAAAAAGGGTCCAATGATTATTGGTATACGCAATATCTCCCCCGACAACAATGAAATCAGGGTCTGTCTTTGCTATCTGCGCATTCATCTTCTTAAAAATACGCTCATCCCCTGCCGCCACGAACCGAATAGGACGCGTATTCTTCTGAGGCATCGTCCGAAAAAGATAGATCTCCTCTGCCGTCCCCAATCGAAAACGGTAATCAGTATCCGCCTCTAATCCGCAAAGCTCTGCAGTATGGATCACCCTTTTAGAACCGGGATAGTAAACATGCCCTCCGTCACACCGTTTCCACTCCTCTTCTGCAACTCGTTGATAATAAACAGTGGACCCCTCTTCTATCGTGTGCCATTGTACGGTCATCGTCGATGTAGGATCTTGAGTCCAAGTCAGATAGAGTGCAAGCGGCTCCCTTCCATACAGAAAAGAAGTCGTAATAAAGAAAAAAAGAGCTAAAACCTTCATACAGAACGTATAAACAAAAAAAGATTTTCTGTCCAATGCATTGATTTCAAATAACATATATTAATAAACAATAAATAATTTAATTGACTTTTTAATAAAATCTATATATAATATTAATAAAAAGGAGATACTAATGGGAACAATTAACAATCCAAATTATATATTGGGGATGAAGGCGTACACTGGAGAGTCGTACACAGGCACTGCAAATGCAATCCTTCATTGCAATAAACATGGGTCAAAAAATCACGTGACTAAGCTGGAAAATGCTATTCACTCATTAGCCCTCCAGTATGTGAATTCCAATGAATTTAAAGCTTGGAGAAGTGCAAATGGTCTATCCGCGTCTGCAAATGCTCACATCACTTTTGTTAAAAATGGCTTCATGCTAACAGTTGAAGGCAGAAAAAATACTTTTACTATTAGCGACGATCCTAGCACAATCCCCACACAAATCGTTGAGAAGGCAGATGAGATCTATCAAAAATGCATGGCCCACCAAAGAAAACATGCTGCGATGCAAAACACCTCATCTCTTCAGGATCACACATACACGCCAATCACTCTATCACCACAGCCTCAAGCCCACTTCAATCATGCATCCTTTAATCCACCTCCGGCCGACATAGAAGAAAATTTTGAAACTAAAGATCTCCAACCACTTTCCCCTGAACTCTTTGATGAATCCATCATCGTATCCGCATCACCGCAACATGCAGCTCAAACTGAAAATCTGCCACAACACCTCCTTGCAATGCTCGATAAACCTCTTCCTGTAATCAATGAGGAAATACAGCAAGAGCTCGAGGCGTTACACCTATTGCTATTAGAAAATACAACTTTAGACGCTAAATCAGCTGGAAAGATTGACGAGCGCATCCGTCAATTGCAAGAACGATTATCAGCATCTAATACTATTGTTATTGCTAGCAAATCCCATGATGAGCAAGAAAAATCAGACGCCGTCATAAATCTGGAAAATGCAGTAGAAAAGGCTCGCAATCAGCTTTTAGAATTAGTGAAAGTTACAACTCCTCCCACCTCACCTCCGGCATCCCCACAACATATCAACAATCAAGAAGAGATTTCCATTAATGCTGCTATCAATAACGCCAATGAGACAATACAGGTTATCGAAAAGGAAAGAGCCAAAAGTGGAAATCGCGCGAGTTTTAATATCCCTCAAAAATACGAGGACCCGATCTACACAAATAAATACCTACTGAATAGCAGCCATTCAGACTCCTTACTCAAATGTACAACTAACCCACCTAAAAAAATAAGTGCACGTGCCAAAACAGGGATAAAATCAAAAGTTGATGCTCGTAAGAACCCGGTTTCAACCGATATGTTGCTTGTAAGACTGAAGGATAACGTTAAAAAATTTGAAACCATATTACAACAACTACCGGCAATTACAGAACAGCTCCAGAATGTTAATAAAAAAAGGCAAACAGAGGCTTTTGAAAATCTTTTGAAACTTCTTTGCCCTGATAATAATCCTTGGATTGCAATCGACCTTTTAGATGCTGTATATCAAATTGAAGCAACTTTGAAAAAAAATGGAAAAACAATATCAAATACAAAAAAAACAGAATTAGAAGATATAAAAGAAAAAATCTTAAAACTACAAGAAGCGTTTAACAATCTATACAAGGCGATCAATAAGCCAGGCCGAAGAGGCACTGTAAGAAACTAAAAATCTGCTTTTCAACACAAAAGCCCAGCATGTCTTCATGCTGGGCTTTGCTCTTTCACCTCTCAGACAAGGCAGAGGACAGGTTGGTTTAGGGCTGTAACTGCAAGAGGGTTTTATCTTAAAATTTTTCTATTTATTCTTGGATATACAATAAATAAAGTGAAT
>DAHVFY010000053.1:0-250 GCA_027316765.1 Parachlamydiales bacterium
AGATCAGAATTAAAAACTTGATCTAGAGCAAAGAGAGGGCCATGTTTTTCTGGGGAATAAGTGGGATAAAAAACGCTTCCATTAAGTAGTTTTTGGATCCGTTGAGAATTGTCATTTTCAAAGATGACAAGGTCAAACTCAGCAAAATCAGTAGGGGGTATAATGTCAAAATGGTGGCCGGGAAACCAGTCGTTGAGCTCTTTCATCTGAGGATGAAACGTCGTGACTTGATATCCTGCCTTTAAGAGGT
>DAHVFY010000053.1:260-9939 GCA_027316765.1 Parachlamydiales bacterium
GATGAGAAGCAATCATCATGAGAAGGGCATCACCGATGCCCTTCGCTGGAATGACAGCAGCAGATCTATTTGCCATTTTTCTCGTCTTTTTCTTCCGGAGCGTTGCCAATGAGTGCTTCTGAGAGAAGGACGATTCCTGCCGAGGAGACTGCAAATTTAATACCGTTTTTCACAACCTTTGCAGGGTCTAAAACTCCCGCCTTGAGAAGGTCTTCTACAGTTTCTGAAAGAGCGTTAAATCCAAAGTTAGGTCCTTGAGTAGTTGCTTGTTCAAGGATAATTAAACTGTCAAATCCGGCATTTGACACAAGTTGATGAAAAGGGGCTTCGCAAGCTTTTATTAAGATGTGAACGCCAAGCGCTTCTTCGCCTTGGAGATTCAGTGTAAGAGCCGCCTTGCTTGCATGTAGAAGAGCGATTCCTCCTCCTGCTACAATTCCTTCTTCAAGTGCAGCTTTTGTAGAATTAAGACTATCTTCAAACAGTTGTTTTTTTTGTTTCATTGCAGGCTCTGTAGCAGCACCTACTCGAATAACAGCAACGCCACCGCTGAGCTTTGCTTTGCGCTCTTCGAGTTTTTCTTTGTCGTAGCTGCTTGTAGTTCTCTCTTTTTCTGCCTCGATTTGCTTAATGCGCATTTCAAGCGCAGCTTTTGAGCCTTTGCCCCCGATAATTGTTGTTTTGTCTTTTGTGATCGTCATTTTTTCTGCACTACCAAGAAGAGAGGCTGTTGCATCCTTAAGATAGATTCCTGTTTCCTCGGAAACAAGTGTTGCACCCGTTAAAATTGCAATATCTTCTAGAAGTGCTTTTCGTCGATCGCCGAAGCCAGGAGCCTTGATTGCGCATATTTTAAGCGTGCCGCGTAGTTTGTTAACAACAAGAGTAGAAAGAGCATCTCCTTCGATATCATCTGCGATGATAAGTAGTTCTTGCCCAGCAGAAGCAACCCCTTGAAGGATAGGGAGAATTTCTTGAATCGAGACAATTTTCTTATCGGTAACAAGGATGCGCACATCATGCATTTCCGCAGAGAGCGTCTCTGCATTAGTTGCAAAGTAGGAGCTTAAGTAACCTCGATCAAGTTGCATTCCCTCAACAATCTCAACAGTCGTTTCCGTTGCTTTTCCCTCTTCAATTGTGATAACACCTTCTTTTCCTACTTTTTTGATCGCCTCAGCAATCGTAGTTGCGATATTCGCATCGCCTGAGGAGGAAGCAAGAGCGATGTTATAGATTTCTTCGTCTTCTTTAATTGAGATCGCAAAGCTGTCGATTTCTTTTAGAATTGCTTCTAAAGCCTTATCCATACCTCTTTTGATGTTAATTGGACTTGAGCCGGAAGCAACATTTTTAACGCCATTTTGAACAAGAGCGCGTAACAGTAGAATGCTAGTTGTTGTGCCATCTCCGCAGATTTCTTTCATTTTAGCTGCGACTTCTTTGCCTATAGATACACCCATATTGGCATATTGATCAGCAAGTTCGATATCTTTTACAATGCTGTTGCCATCATTTGTAACTGTAGGAGCTCCCCAGCTAGCTTGAAGACCCACATTACGTCCCTTAGGCCCTAGAGTGACACCAACTACATCGGCGAGTTTGTCGATTCCTTCACGAAGTTTGTTACGAGCTTCTTCTTCAAAGATGAGTTCTTTAGGTGATGCAGACATACAGTTCTCCTTTTTTCTTGATGAATAAATGAGTCTACAGTTAACTTCATTATTTTTCAAGCTTTTAGCAGATGAATAAGGTAAGTGCTAGATGAGGATATTAAGAGTTGTTTTTGTGTGTGCTCTTGTTTTTGCATACATCTTTTTCTTCAAGCGAGAAACCCTTTCTTCTCCTCGTATTTACGACTGCTTTCTATTTTATAATGAATATGATCTTCTTGAGATGCGTCTAGAAGAGATGTGGGGGGTTGTTGATAAGTTTGTCATCGTGGAAGCTGCCGAGACATTTCGTGGTCATCAAAAAACCTTAAATTTTGCTTCGCATAGAGAGCGATTTAGTAAGTTCGCTGATAAAATTATTTACATTCCGATTGAAGAGCATTTTGAAACGGAAAATCCCTGGTTGCGCGAGAGATATCAGAGAGATCAGATCTTGCGCGGACTTCAAAGTTGTAAACAAAGAGATATCGTTCTAATTTCAGATGTTGATGAGATTGTGCGCCAAGAAAAAATGTCTGAAATTGTCTCTTTACTTGTGTCTAAAAAAGCACATGCTGTTGTTTTAGAGCAGAAAATGTATTTTGGACATCTAAATAGGTTTCAGGGGTTATGGAAGGGGACGATTGCAACAACATACAAGGATGTGCAACGTCTTTCTCCTAAAATTGTGCGTAAGATGCGCCATATGAAACCAAAACGGCTGCGTAGAAGTCGTATGAAGCGCGTGCACCTTCTTGAAGATGGTGGGTGGCATTTTTCATCGATTGGAGGTGTTTCTGAGTATCTTGATAAGATTCGTGCGTTTTCGCATGCAGAACTTGACACGGAGGAGTTTACACGAGAAGAACATTTGACTTCTCTTTTGCAAAGCTGTCCTCTTGTTCCCGTGGATGCTTCTTTTCCTGCATTTTTGCAGAAACATCAAGAGCATTTTTGGCAGATTGGATTCATTTATGAAGATCGTGAATAGTGCTGTAGAGTTCTCTTTTTGGAGTATTTCTTAAGGTAGCCGCAATTTTAATCGCATCTTGAAGCGAGATGCTATATTCCCTTTGAAGAAGTTCGACATGTTCTTTAGGTGATAAGAGGCTGTAGTCTTCAGCTTCCTCCGAGATAAGAAAGACAATCTCTCCACGAGGCGGCTTGTCCAAAAAATGCATCAACACTTTTTCTGCGGTCCCTTCGACACACTCTTCGTAGATTTTTGTCATTTCGCGCACAACTGCAACCTTGCGCTGCTTGGGGATTTTTTCAAGTGTTTCAATGAGTCTGTGCGGGCTTTCGTAACATACTGTTGTGCCTTTATAATGAAGAATTTCTGCAAGCTGTTTGCGCAATTCTCCAGATCCCTTAGGAAGAAATCCAACAAATTGAAACTTTTCAGAAGAAAATCCAGATAAAGTGAGAGCTAAAATTAGAGCGCAAGGGCCAGGAGTTGCGCTTATGCCAATGTTTTCTTTTCTGCATGCAGCAATTAAAGCAGATCCTGGATCGCAAATTCCGGGTGTTCCTGCATCGGAAATAAGGGCAACATCAAGACCCTGTTTCAAATCGGAAAGGAGCGTCTCAAGGCGTGCGCTTTCATTGAATTTATGGAAGCTTTTAAGAGGTTTTTGAATCTCGTAGTGTTTAAGGAGGACGCTGCTTGTGCGCGTGTCTTCGCAGAGAATATAATCTACTTTTTTTAAAATCTCGACAGCTCTGACCGTCATATCGGAGAGATTGCCAAGAGGAGTTGCGACAAAATAAAGCATAAGAACTTGATCTTACTGGACAAAAACAGCCCAGCGAAGATGGGTTTAAAGGTGGCACCCAGATTTGAACTGGGGAATGGGAGCTTTGCAGGCTCCTGCCTTACCACTTGGCTATACCACCGGTATTCGAAAGCCAGTATTATGGAACGCTAGCTAATATCTTGTCAACTGTACACTTATGTCATCAATCTATTTGACTAAAAAAGCTTTTACATACTATCCTTCGCGCAAAAGTCATTGAAAATTTTGAAAGGTGACATATGCGCTTTTGGATCTGGTTAATCCTCTCTTTGCCTTGCACGCTGCTCTTCTCTGAAGAGAACGAAGAACTTTTCCCTTCATCTTCTGAACAAATTGCAGGATTCTCTCTTGATACCAATACTCTTGTCAGCCCTCTTACTGGGCAGCTCTCGATTGCAGAAACCGATCTCATCGCAAGAGGTGCCCAAAATGTTGCCTTAAGACGCGTTTACATTCCTCCTCATTTGCCTAGCCCGATAGGGGACCGCCCCGTCTGGGAAGAGTACCTTTTTGCAAAATACATCCTGAAAAATTACAAAGGATGGAGGTTTGCACCGCATGCCCGAGCGTATTTTTTTCCGGAAAACCATGTTGTCCGCTTAACAGATCCAAATGGCATCACGTTGGACTTCTCCGTCAAAGATTCTGAGACAAAAATCCTCTCTCCCACTTTTGGAATGAGTAATTTAAGCGGAGATAGACCCGGAGGGGAGTATGACCTGCGCAACACGCAGATCACGTTTGCAGATAACAAAAGAAAAATCGTTGTTAGAGCCCCTGACGGCATAATCCGTCATTATCAATGTATAGCAAAAGTTTTTAGCAAACTGGTCTATTCATTAGAAAAAGAAATTTTGCCTCACGGGAAACTACTCCGTTATCACTACAAGAATGGCTACTTGAGCCAAGTTGCAAGCATGGATGTGGAGGAGCGGCATGTTTACGCTTCTATTGACTTGGATTATGAAGACTCTCAAATCAACTTTACCACTTCCGCAGGACAAACAGCTTTTTATCGGTATGACATAAAAAAAATTAAGATCGATATCAAAGAGAAGCGAGAAGGTGTTAAAGCAACTAAAATCTTACCTCCTCTTTTAACAAAAGTGAGCTCCCCCTTTTACAGAAACGAAGGGATACGATACAGCTCCAAACACCTTCTAGAGGAGATGCTTGGAAAAGAACACATCTTTCAATGCACTCATAAAGAATTTCAAGCGCATAAGATCCCCTCTCATCTTCGGATTTGGCAGCTCAAATTGCCCACTGGGGAGGACGATACATTTGAGAAAGTCTACGAGTTTGATTATGATCTGCCCCGTCCCGGAAAAAAAGCGGGAATGACGCGCGTTAAAAATTCCGACGGAAGAGAAACCCTTTATCACTTCTCGCAAGACCTTTTTCTCGAAAGAGTCGAACATAAAAATAAAGAAGGAAAAGTAGAGAAAGAAAAAATCTATCACTTTAGAGACACTCCCGATCACTGGCTCGACTTTCTCGCCATCAGAAATCAAACAGGAGAGTGTGTATATAAAAAACATTTTACATACGACGAGTTTGGAAACCCCTACACAGAGTCGTTCATTGGCGATCTTGAAGGAGCAGGAGTTGAGGAAAACTACATCATCTGGAGACACTACTCTAAAGATGGGATGCACCTGCTTCTTAAAGAAGATCATGAAGATGGACGCAGCTACTATTACGATTATGTGCCGGGGACGAATCTTGTCACCGCAAAGCTTTTGCTAGTGCAGGAAAAAATCTACACAAGAGAATTTTACGAGTATGACGACTGCAACAACCTCATCAAAACAATCCGCGATGATGGCAGCTCTCTTGATAAAAACATTCTCACCGATGTCACAGAGCGCCTGATCACAACGTACACATTAAAGCAAGAGCCGCCCTTTTTACATCTACCCGAATGGATCGAAGAACGGCACCTAAACGGAATGCTCAAAAAGACCCATCTTCATTATGACGATCATGGCAACGTCTCTCAAAAAGATATCTACGATGCAAATGGAGAGTTTGCTTATTCCCTTAAATTCACCTACAACGAACGAGGAGATCTAATGACACAGCCCAATCCGCTTGGCGATTGGAAGTGTTTTAACTACGACGCAAGAGGACGCAAGGAGTTTGAATCCAGCTTCTCCGGAAGACTGATTAAAACGACAACCCATGATCTAAAAGGGCGCGTAAGGGAAGTTAAAGAGACAGGGAAGACCATCGCACGCACCACAACATACGAACATGACCCATACGACAACCTCATCAAAAAAGAAGACCCTTTCGGCAATATTACAAAATACACCCCCGACAGCGCTGCAAAAAAACCAGCGCGTATAGAACATCCGTCCATTTCCTCACTTCCTGTAACCGAGCAGTTCACCTATGACACCTTCGGACGAGAAAGCTCCTCGACAGATCCACGCGGCCATACCATAACCACCCGCTATAATTTTTATGACTCTCCCACACACATTCAATACCCCGATGGAAGCTCAGAATCATTTCGGTACTACAAAAATGGCAAACTCAAGAGCCATGAAGATCGAGAAGGGCTCACCATCCTTTACACCTACGATCCCCTCTGGCGTGTTGAGACAAAAACCTTCTTGTCCAAAGAAAAAAAAGAGATCGCCAAAGAGACCTTCATTTATTCAAGTTTTCATCTCAAAACATTTACCGATAAAGAGGGACATGTCACCTCCTACGAGTACGACACAGCCGGAAGAAAAATCCAAGAAACAACAGAAGAACGCATCACCACCTTTCATTACGACAGTCTAGGCAGAGTCTCTGAAATTCATGCAGACCCTCTCATTACGCACTTGGCCTACGACTTTTGCAATCAAGTGATTGAGAAAAAAGAAACAGATCTAAAAGGCAATCTTCTCTATAAAATTGAATATTCTTATGACAAAGATGGCAACCTAGAAACCGACACTTGCTATGTCCATAATGAAAAATCTATCGAAGTTTTCCTCTACGATCCAACAGGAAGAGAAATAGAACATCGAGATCCTCTTGGATTTACAGCAAAAACAACCTATAATGAAAAAGAATCCCAGTTGCAAATCACAAAAACGGACCCAAGAGGATTTGCGACCATAAAAACCTATGACGCGCATAATAACCTCATAGAAAAAAAGACCCCATTGGGAGTGACGGAATTGTCGTACGATCCTTGCAGTAACCTTTTAGAGAGAACCGATCAGCCACAAGATGGAGCTGCCCAAACCATCCGTTACACCTACACGCCAACAAATCAAGTTGAAACACTCACCCGCGCTGCTGGCACAGAGCACGAGCGAATCACATCCTACACGTACACCCCTTCGGGTAAGGTCTCTACCAAAACCCTACCGAGCGGGATTGTACTGCGTTTTGACTATTTTCCTCTCGGTTTTCTCAAGGAACTCACCTCATCAGACAAAACCATCCACCATACCTTCACTTACAATCGACTCGGAGATCTTTTAGAAGCTACCGATCACATTAACTCCATTAGCGTCGAAAGAACTCCTGACCCATTCGGCAACATCCTCCTAGAGAATTTTTCTACAGGTCTTTCCCTCAAAAAAACCTACGACCGGTTCAATAGACCTTTAACTCTAGAGCTCGGGACAGGTGATAGCGTCCGCTACACCTACGATCCCAAGCATCTCAGACAAATCGAGCGGTTCTCTTCCTCAGGAGAGCTCCTTTACACTCACGTTTATGAAGAATATGACCTCGCCGGCAACATCATCCAAGAAGACCTAATTGGCAGTCTCGGAAAGCGTGTTTACAAATATGACCCTGCAGGACGCACACTAAAGCTTATCTCTCCCTATTTTTCTCAAGAATTCTCATACGACGAAGCGGGAAATCCCAAAGAGATTCTTAAAAATGGCATACTTCATGAGTACACCTATGATGCCCTCTCACAAATCTCCTCTGAGCCAAATCATCATTACCACCATAATGCCCTTTACAATAGAACGGAGAAAAATGGAGAGGAGATAGCAATCAATCCTCTGAACGAATTAGAGTCGTATTCCTATGACCTCGATGGAAACATGACGACAAAAGGAGACCTCACATTTTCCTATGACGCCTTGAATCGTTTAAAAATGGTCCATTGTGACGATTTAACGATTACATTTTTCTACGACCCTCTAGGCAGGCGACTTATAAAAAGCTTATCCAAAAGGTCTTGGGGAGAGAAACATCCCGTCGAAACCGAACACTATCTCTACGACGGCGAAGAAGAGATCGGCGCTTTTACAACAGATCACCGCCAAAAAAATCTAAAGATCAGCACCATTGCTATCGAACTTGAAGAAAAACCCTTCGCGCCCATCCTTGATGCTCACAATAACATCTGCGGCCTCATCGATCCCGCAACCCAAACCATCGCCGCCACCTACACCTTCACCACCTTCGGAGAAAAGCTCCTCACCGATGAGCTCATCTTCAACCCTTGGCGCTACGCTTCCAAACGGCTCGATCCCGAAACAGGCCTCATCTACTTCGGCAAGCGTTACTACGATCCCGCGCTCGCCAGATGGATCACAATCGACCCCGCCGGCTTCATCGACAGCGTCAACTTCTATCAATATGTTTACAACAACCCCTTTCGCTATACGGATCCGAACGGTGAATTCGCTATCCCTCTCTTCATCTGGGCCATCGGAACTAGCTTACCCTCGCTCTCCGCTATCATCACTCCCATCATCTACGGAGCCGTCACCGGCGCCGTCCTCTGGACCGGCTACAAAACCGTCGATTACGCCAACAGTCACGACGCTAACTACTCGCCAGCGAAGGACTATGCGGACTTTATAAGAAAGTCAGAGCTAGCTGATGAAAAAAAAGGAAAAAAGAGTGAAGGACCTCCCAAATCAAATGTAGATCAAAATAAACAAGCTAAAGATGCAAAAAAAGAGATTGAACGAAATCTGGAAAGACAACTTATAAAGGATGAGGAAAGAAGGTTCCATGATCACGTCACAGGGCAGGGTTATAATTATCATGAATTGGTAGAAGAAGAATACTGGTTATTTAATGAACAATAAACAATTTTCAAATGCCTATGAATTAATAAAGCTAAACCTTGTTAATTTTAGTGTAAATCGAGCATTTAACTCTATTGGCTCTAATGTTTTTTTCGAGTTTGGCAAGGAAAGGAAATTTGTACTTAAAAATGGAAAAGAGAGTTCTCAAAAGGAATGGTCTATATGGATTGGCGATGCGTCGTGGAGAATCACTAAAAACGGAAAGTATATTGGTGGTTCTGGAGATTCCCCAGAGAATATTCAATTAAGTATTCAAAAATTATTAGGTAAACGCTTTCAATCTTTGCAATTTCTTTCTTCGTTTTTGGATGTAGAATTTCATTTTGATGATGGGTATCAAATAACCACATTTTTTAACTGGTTAGAGGAAAATCAGTGGACATTGTTTTTGCCAGATCAGACGAATATAAGTGTTAATTGTTCTAATTACGAAGAAATTGAAAATGTACAAAATACAGCAAGTGATTTTTTAATTATTGAAAATTACAAAAAACTAAATTTTCCTAAAAACGAATTAGTGTTAACTGAAATTACTTATGATGATCATGGTCAGCTTATTTGTTGTTTTGAAGATGGATGTTCAATTAATCTAGAAAATTGCACATGGAGACTTGAGAAGGCTCAGACATATTTAATTGGTTGTTTAGATGAAGAACAAGATAAAATTAATAAAATGTCTGAACTTATCGGCAAAAAAATTAAACAAATTGATGTTGCCAATTCAATGATGGATGCTAGATTTCAATTCGAAGATCAATATGTTTTAAGAACATTTGCTTGCTGCTATAAAGTTAATCAGTGGAAAATCACTTCTAATGACAATCTGATTTTTTGCGCAAATATTCAATTAGATGATGTTAGTCATCCCGAGGCAAAAGAAGAAAAACACCATAAGTTTCGAGATAAACGCACAGGTGAAATTATTCAATACGATGAAGGCCAACCAGGCGAGACCGGTCATGAAGGATACGATCATTATCACAGACCTAATCCAAACTCAAAAAATAAAGGGGATTACTACTTGGATTCGAACGGAAATCCTGTCCCAAAGGGTTGGCAACTGCTGACTAAAATGTAGATATTTCTGTACAAATCTACACATTTTGTGTAGATTTTGTTGTTATGAAAGTAAATATCGGAACAGCAGCGAAACATTTTGGGGTTT
>DAHVFY010000054.1 GCA_027316765.1 Parachlamydiales bacterium
ATTTCCAGCGCCTTGTGAAAGTAATCTTTGCCGCCATGTGCACCGAGTAGAAAGAAAATCAAAGGTGGCACCACAATTGCGAGGATTAAAGCCACAACAGCAAGAATGATCTGCGTGATATCTTCTTGCTTGAAAATGAAATGAAACACCTTTTTGTTTACGAACTCAACTGCAACTGGGAAGATGACTCCAAGCACCGCTCCCAATGCTGCGAGGGCGATTGCGATTCCTGTTCCCCACATGATAAAACTAAAAAAGCAGGCAAGTATAAAAGTTAGAGAAAAGAAGACTTCAAAACGGTGTTTTTTTGCAAATTTTTCGATCTCTTTCACAGAAACCCCTTCTTTTGATTTGTTGTCATCCATAGTCACGGCCCCTTGGGTTGTAAGATGGTTTTTTTCCCATTTAAGTGTAAAGGATAATTTTTAGCAATTACGAACCTATCTCTTTATTTGCAGCAGCAGTCTTTAACCCCAATTCGGAGTTTAACCCCGAATTGTGACTTATTTGCAGCAACCCTTCCTTTTTAACTTCCATCTACTGCGTTTCATTCCTCGTCCAACTCACAAGAGTTGAACTCGTCATTCAACTTGTAGCTGTTTGTTAAAAAAGTGGGTTGCTGCAAATAGGTCACAATTCGGAGTTTAAAGGTAAGGAGTTTGTATTTTTTTCTCTGATCCCCTAGAATGTGAGCTCAAAGGTGGGTAAAGAGATTGATTATTGCTGTTTGTTCCAGAATTAAAATTGACCAGATTTTACAGTATGCGACATTAGGCAGTTTGATTGCGAGTGGAGCCGCTATTGTTTTTGGAATTTCTTCTTTTTTTCTTTCCTTTTCACAAAATGTAGAGAAGACGTCTTCATCACTTCAAGTGTCAGCAGTAAAAAATTCTGAGCGCAGTTCTATTTATTCTTCTATAGGAAATGGCTCTCTTGCTCTAAAGACTGTGAAGTTTTCCCCTCTTATGATGCAGCTTAAAGAGGAAGTGATTATTTTAGCAAAAAATACAAGGCCTGATGTTCGTCATCAAGAAGCGACGATCTTGGTGCGTCTGAAATCGGGTTCCAAGGAATTTGTAACGACAAGTGGAAGTGTTGTTTATTTAGAAGAGTTACAAGATTGTTTGCATTTTTCTTCAATTCCCACAGATTTCTGGATTAAACCCATGTGTATCGAGGGGGGAAATCTTGTATTACAGGCGGAAAGAGGTGAAGAGAAAGCTGAGTGGCTTGCTACTGCAAGTCAAGATCTTGGCAAGCGCATTGGTGAGAGATTTCGAGATCAGGAAACACCATTTTTTGTTCATTCTATTAGAGAGGCAAAATTTTGGGGATTAGATCTGCTCGTTCAACATTATGCCGGAATTGAACATGGACAATTGCGTGATAAATATAAGGTCATTATTGGAGATAGCGTTTGTTTCGTTTCTAAGGGAGATTTTCTGATTTGGATGGACGGGCAATGGAGAATCTCCCCTTTAGGGGGCAGTACAGAGAATGCTCCTTTAGCTCAAGTGAAGAATGTCTCCCCAAAAGGAATTGAGTTCGATGTCTGGGACGACTTAGGATTTCAGTTATTTCAGGTGAAGTTAGATAGTGCTCATTTTACAAAGGGCAGTGGAAGTTATACCGATCAGGCACCTACGATGATTCGACTAAGAACTGCTTCTCAGGTGACCTGCAATTTAGGAAAAAGACGGCTCATTTTAAAAGAGGGCGACTGGCTTTTAAGAACGTCTACAGGCTGGCGAAAATTAAAAACGGCAACTGAAATTGAAGATTGCCTCTTACATAGGATTCAAGGGGATCTTCTTGTTTTTGATAAATTAGAAAAATTGCAAGGTAAAACTGTTTTACATGCGCACCTTTTTGACGTTATGCGTACGCAGGTGCAGCTCCTTGCAATACCTATTGCCTCTGAAAAGAAAAAGATATCTGGTGGAAAATTATGAAGCGCTTTCTTTTATTGAGTTTGTTTTTGCACTCGGCTGCATTCACCTTGACAATTGGCGAAAAACAGGCGGAACTTACTCGAAAAGAGGGCGGTTCTGAGTCTGATGTTTTTCTACAAGATGTAAATGATAACTTGAGGAGATTGAGAAGTGCTCTTGAAGGGTGCTATGCTAAAGCAAGAGATCTATATCAGAATAAGGCCCCTGATCGAGAATTCATGGCTCTTTTAGAAGAAGTAAACGCCCTTAAATCTGAGATGATCTCGTTAGAAGCTCATTTTAGAGAAGCATCCGTTGCGGAAGCGAAGAAGGGGGAAGAAGGGTATGCCCTATGGGATCAGGAAGAAACGACTTTGGGGCAGGTTGTCATGGAATATGGAGCGATGGAATTTCTTTATATCATTCCTCCAGAGATGGCAGGGATAAAGCTTCATATGCACTCTTCAATACCCATTCCTCGAGAGTCTTGGGGTGATGTTTTAGAGATCATTCTTTCCCATAATGGTATTGGTGTAAAGAAGCTCAATTCTTACGCAAGACAGTTGTTTGTTTACAAGCAAGACCCCTCTTCTGTACAGACAATTGTTTCTTCTATAGACCAGTTGCATTTCATCCCCAATCATGCGCGCATTTTTTATGTATTTTCTCCCCCCGTTGAGCAGATGCGCAGCGCATTTCAATTTTTCGAGAGATTTTCTGATGCAAAACAGACTTTTGTGTATCAAGTGGGAAGCAAGATTGCTCTTGTTTCTTCACGTGATGAAGTGGAAAAGTTGCTCGCTCTTTATAACGTCGTATGGCAGGAGCCAAAGGGAAAAGTCTCTCGCGTTATTCCCGTAACGAAAATGGGTGTGAAAGAGATGGAAAAAATCCTTCAGTCTTTTTTTGGCGAAGCTTTAGAGCGTGCAAGAGCTCCCTTTGCAAAAATTGAACAAGAAGGGCTTACTCTTTTTGCTTTAGGTCAAGGAAGTTTGGTTCTTATCGGGCAGCAAGATATTGTCGATCGAGCGGAAAAAATTATTCACGATACAGAAGAGCAGTTGCAAGATCCAAGTGAAATGACCGTATTTGTATATAATTGCCGTCATAGTGATCCAGAGGAACTTTCAAAAATTTTAGAAAAAGTGTATGTCACTCTGCTTTCTGTTTTTCCTGAGCTTGGCAGGGAAAATGTAGATGCCACTTTCACTCAACAAGGAGCGATTCCAAGGCCGCCTGAGGGATATGCTCCGGCACAACCTCTTCCTGTTGCTCCGGGCCCTTTCAAACCTGCAATCTCAACGCGGGTTGAAATTGAAAAGGGAGATGCTGAAAATTTTATTCCAGATCCAAAAACAGGATCAATTTTAATGGTGATTCGTAGAGATACATTGCCAAAAATTAAAGATCTTCTTCGCAGATTGGATATTCCTAAAAAAATGGTGCAGATCGAAGTGCTTCTTTTTGAGCGCAGACTGGATAACCATTCAAGTGCTGGGCTTAATCTTTTAAAGCTTGGCAAAGCACATAATGGGATGCGGTATGATGGTCCAAGGGTGCCTCCTAAAGAAGGGTTGAATGCGCCTGTTGGAAAGGGTGTCCTTGAATTTATTTTTCATGGCGGAGGTTCTAAGTACCTTCCTCCTTTTGATTTAGCCTATAGTTTCCTTTTAACCCAAGATGATATCCGCTTTAATGCAGCTCCGTCTGTCATTACTGTCAATCAAACGCCTGCGACAATTAGAATTGAAGAAGAGATTTCGATCAATAATGGTGCGGCTCCTCTGAACGTCAGCGATGGTACAATCGTATTTCAGAATTCATTTACGCGTAATGAATATGGAATTACAATTGATATCACGCCTACCATTCACCTTCCTGATGAAGAAAATGAAGTCGGAGAGTCTCGTGGATTTGTCACACTGCAAACCAATGTCACCTTTGATACGATCCGGCCCAATATTGATGAGCGTCCCAATGTTGATAGACGTCACATAGAAAATGAAGTGCGTGTTGCAGATGGGCAGACAGTCATTTTAGGTGGGCTTAGAAGAAAAACTGCTCAGGATAGAGAAGAAAAAGTTCCATTTCTTGGAGAGATTCCAGGGCTTGGTAAACTTTTTGGATCAACGAATTTGATTGATCACAATACAGAAATGTTTATCTTTATCACTCCAAAAATCATTCTTGATCCCCAAGAGGATCTCGATAGAATTCGCGCTGAGGAATTGAAAAAACGCGCGGGCGATATTCCTGAATTTTTGAAGAAAATCATTGAAGCTAGAGAAAAAGAACGACAAAAGTTTTTCTCTCAAAGTATACAACTCTTTTTTGGTCACCCCTATGACTATTAATGCGGAGCTTGAGAACTTAAGTCAGCGTTTTGGTATTCCTCTTGCTTCTCATTTAGAGGATTATCCCCTTGTAAAAGCGAAAATCCACAAAGTCCCTTACAGCTTTGCTAAGCATAGACTTGTGCTCCCTCTTGATGAAATTGGAGGAAGGCTTCTTGTTGCAATAAGTAATCCTTTGGATCTTCAATCTTTGGAGGAAGTGCGCATATTATTGGAGATGCCAGTAGAGGAATATTTGACTTCGAAGGCGGCGCTAGAAGAGGCAATTGAGAGATGTTACCATCAAAAAGATCACGTTGCTTCCGATTTGATTGCAAGTTTGCATTTGGATGGAAAGAAAAGTGATGCTGAAGAAGATGGTTATGATCTTCTTGAACAGAAATCAGATTCTCCTGTTATTCGCATGTTAAATGTGATGCTGATTGAAGCCATTCAACAAGGAGCTTCTGATATTCATTTTGAACCAATGGAGCATGGACTTGATGTGCGGTATCGGATTGATGGGGTCCTTCAAATGCGACATGCACCGCCTAAAGAATATCAACTGCAATTAATCACTCGGATTAAGGTGATGTCTAGGCTTGATATTGCAGAACACAGGCTTCCTCAGGATGGAAGGATAAAGCTTTCTCTTGGTGGCAGACAAATTGATTTTCGGGTAAGTACGGTGCCCGTTGTCTACGGCGAACGGCTCGTTTTACGTGTTCTTGATAAGAGCAATGTTCTTTTAGGTCTTAATAAGATTGGGATGAGAATTTCTCTTTTAGAATCGTTCAAAAAATTGATTAAGAGAAGCGAAGGAATTGTCTTAGTGACAGGCCCTACGGGCAGTGGAAAAACGACAACGCTTTATAGTGCTATTTCTGAAATTAATTCTTCAGAGATGAACATCATGACAATTGAAGATCCTGTAGAATATAAGTTACAGGGAATGGCGCAAATTGGTGTGAATCCGAAGATTCATTTGGATTTTGCAACAGGCCTTCGACATATTTTGCGTCAGGATCCTGATGTAATCATGATTGGAGAGATTCGCGATAAAGAAACCGCAGAAATTGCGATACAAGCTTCTTTAACAGGTCATCTTGTGTTGAGTACGCTTCATACTAATGATGCCCCTTCTGCACTTACCCGTCTTGTTGATATGGGAATTGAGCCTTATCTTCTCTCTTCATCAGTTTTAGGTGTCTTAGCGCAACGGCTAGTAAGACTTGTTTGTCCGCATTGTAGATTTTCCTATGAGCCTTTAGATGGAGAGCTTAGAGAGATTGGCCTGACTCGTGAACATCTTAAGGATGGTACATTGGTTCGAGGTGCAGGATGTCCCCAATGTTATGATTCAGGCTATAAGGGAAGGCACGCGATTTATGAACTTATGAATGTTTCAGGCGCCATTAAACGTCAGTTGCTTAAAAGCGCTGATGCTTTAGAGCTTAGTCGTACAGCGATTGATGAAGGGATGCAAACTTTAAGGCAAGCGGGCGCTTATCTTGCAGCGCAAGGTCTTACTTCGAGCGCTGAAGTTGTACGTGTGACCCGTGGTTGTGAGGAAATTTAAATATGCCTCTTTTCCGTTATGTAGCTTTAAATTTGGCGGGAAAAAAGATCAAAGGGGTAATTGATGCAGATACTCTTGATGCTGCAAAAGAAAAGCTAAAGAAGCAAGAGATTATGGCGATTACGATCGCTCTAGAAAAAGATAAGGGAGAGGTTGTGCTCCCCTTTGATCTTCTTCTTGCTTTTACTCGAGAACTAGCTCAGCTGTTGCGCGCAGGACTTCCGCTATATGAAAGTTTGCTGACCATCGAAGAGAAATACCGTACTCATAAAGCACATCCTTTATTTTTGGACTTATGCGATCGATTAAAAACAGGAAATTCTCTTTCTAGCGCTCTTACTTGTTATCCTAAAAGTTTTGATGAAGTTTATCTTTCTATGGTGGGCGCAGGAGAGCAATCAGGATCTTTAGGTGAGTCTTTGCAACAGCTGGCATTGTTGATCGCAAGGCAAAGTAGGTTAAAAAAACAGCTGGGTTCAGCACTTATTTATCCCGCTTTTTTGGGTGTGTTTTGCTTGGTTGTTGTCTTTTCTCTTCTTTTTTTTGTAATTCCTTCCATGCAAGAGCTATTTGAAGGTAGGGCTTTACATCCCTTGACTCAAGTCGTTTTAGCAGTAAGTAATTTTGCAAATACCTATTTGGTTGCAATTGTTTCTATAATTTTAACGGTTGTTTTAGCTCTTCTACTTTTCATCAAAAAATTATGTTAGTACTGCCTTTTGTTAAAACAATGATCATTCAAACTGCGCTTACGAGATTTTGTAGGTCTGCTTCTCTTCTTTTGTTGGGTGGGGTTCCACTGCTTGATGCTCTTGCACTTTCAAGACGTGTGATGAAGCATCCGCTTCTTGAAAAGGTGGTGGAAGAGGCAGAAAAAAAGATCATTGAAGGAGCGCATTTAAGTGATCAGTTTAAGTTAGTATCATATATTCCACCGCTTGTTTCTAGAATGCTAGCTATTGCTGAAGAGACAGGAAGGATGGCTCCAATGATGGAAAATATTGCAGATATTTATGATGAAGAAATTGAGCGGAGCTTACAGCAGGTAACGACTTTGTTGCAGCCTGTGTTGTTAGTTGTTCTTGGTGGTATCGTGGGAGTGGTTCTTTTATCAATTCTTCTCCCGTTAACAGATGTGAGTTCGTTTTTACAATAATGGAGTTTTTAACAATGAAAAAGCGGTATTCTTTAACTCTTCTAGAGATCATGATTGTGATTTTTCTAATTGGTTTGATCGGCAGCGTAATTGGTTATAATATGAAGGGAAGCCTTGATCAAGGACGTGCGTTCAAAACAGAAAAAGCGGCTGAACAGATTCATGATATTCTTTTAATGGAGGTTGCAAAAGGCGTTTCTATTGATGATGTGGTCAAAAATACAGAAGGATATCTTGCACATTCAGGACTTGTCAAAGATCCCAAGAAGCTGTTAAAAGATGGATGGGGACAGCCCTTTGAGATCAGCATTGTTCGCGGCACTGATATTAAGGTGTTTTCCGACAGATATAATAAATATAAGACAGCAAAAAAATCAAAGCTTGGCTTGAAGATAGAGGATGATGAAGACGACTTGCAAGAAAATGACAGTTAAGAAGGCGTTCACTCTCATAGAGCTTTTTGTTGCGCTTTCAGTACTTCTTTTGGCAGCTGGGGTCATTGGGTGGAATGTTAAAGGAGCGATGGATCGTCACCGCTTTTTGGCAAGTGTTGATCAATTTGCCATTCAACTTCGAGAATTACAGGTTTTGGCTCTTAGTTACCAAAGCGACATGGAAGTGGAATTTTCGCGAAAAGGAGAGATGATTTCGTATAGAAGAAAATCCGATGAGCCTTTAACAATCTTAGATCGGGGGCGCGTCTCTTTAGATGGGGTGTCGGAGGTTCTTTTTAATGGAAAAAAGAAAGATACATTTAAGCTTAATGTTCTTTCGACAGGGCGGATTGAGCCGTCTGGCATTTTACATTTCAAACAGAAAGAAGAGAATCTTTGGGTGGATTTTTCTACTCCTCTTCTTGTTAAAATTAGAAACACCCCGCCTTACCCACTAGGACAATGATGAAAATTACTGCTTCAGAATTTAAAAATGGAGGAAAAATCCCTCCCAAATTTACGTGTGATGGCAACAATGTTAATCCAGAGCTGCATATAGCAGATGTTCCTGAAAAAGCGCGAAGCTTGGTGCTAATCATGGATGATCCTGATGTGCCTGAGTTTGTTCGTGCCGATAGAATGTGGGTGCATTTTGTTGTCTTTAACATTCCTGCAAATGTAAGGACGATACCTGAAAATTCTATTCCTCCTGGTGTTATGGGAAAAGGGACAGGAGACAAGATGGTATATGAAGGTCCCTGTCCTCCTGATAGAGAGCACCGCTATTTTTTCAAGCTTTACGCTTTAGATTGTATGCTGGATTTGCATGAGGGTGCGACAAAAAAAGAAGTCGAAAAAGCAATGATCGGTCACATCTTAACTCAAGCAGAATTGATGGGGGTTTACGACCGTATGCATCGAAACAGTTGACAAAGAAATTATTTGATAGCTAGTGTGAGGTTTTAGTTATCAAAGGAGGATGTGATGAGTCATGCTGTTTGTTTAGCCTGTATTTTTGGACCTTATTTGGTCATTACAGGATTGTGGGCGCTTCTTTATGTCGATAATCTTGCTAAAGTAGCAGGAGCTATAAAAAGCTCTCCCGGATGTTTTTATATTCTAGGGATACTTAATTTATTGATCGGTCTTACTATTATTAGCCAATATAATGTATGGACTATGAACCTTTCATTTCTCGTTACTTTGCTCGGTTGGGTGATGTTTTTACGCGGAATTCTTATTTTCTTTGTTCCTCAGTTTATGCTCAAAACTGTAATGGGTAAGCAAAAAACAATGCAATATATGGGCATCATTCCTCTTGTTTGGGGTCTTTTGCTTTCTTGGCTTGCTTTCCACGCATAACCCTACTTGTTAGAAAGAAAGTATTCAGCTATCCTTAGCGTTAAAAAGTTATTTTTAACGCTGAGGGTGGTATATGAAAAAATTTCTACTGGCATGCTTCTGTTTTAGCATTCTTACTCTTTTTGGAGAGAATGCTGTTGCACCTGTGACAACAAATCTCAAACAAAGACAACCGCATTGGCGCCCTAAAGTTGTAGAATTTTATCAAGATGGGCAACCAGCACGCGTGATATTTTACGAACAATTAGGAGATGACCCTGAAGTTGCTGTCAAACAAGTCCAGTACTATTCAAATGGTAGAATCAGAAGCGAAGTGGATGTAATTGCTGTCTCAGAAGATTCTTTGGGTGCAAAAGAATGGAAGTCAACGATTGTTCCTCACGGAGCGAGTCTTACATTTCACAATAATGGAAATATTGAAAGAGTGGCTTTTTATAAAGAAGGGTTGACTCACGGACAGGCCAAGATATTTTATCCTTCAGGACAGCTTCAGGCGATTGGTCACTTCAAGGAAGGGCTTCGTCATGGGGAAATCATTTCGTACTATGAAGACGGAATAAAAATGGAGGAGGGCCTTTTTGAAAATGATAAACTGCAAGGAGACCTAATTCGTTACTACCCAAAAGGAGAGCGAGCTTCTCTTGTTCCTTATCAAGACGGTGTTCCTCATGGAAAAGCAATGGAGTGGTTTACAAATGGCAATTTGAAAGCAACGATCCACTATGTTTCAGGTCTAGTCCATGGAGATGGTTCAAATCCCGCTATTCTTATTTATGATGAAGATCGCAACATTCGTGAAGTGCAAGATTTCCGTTCCGGTGAGCCAATAGGAACTCATGTTAAGTACCATGCAAATGGTAAAGAGGCCTATAAAATGCAGTTTAAAGAAGGAAAAAAAGAAGGTAAAGAGCTCTACTTTTCTGAAATGGGAGATCTATTAGGGGAGGGTACTTTTGTAATAGGCACACCAAGAGGAGAGCATTGGAGAAATTATGCTAATGGAAAGCCGGCTTTTCGCGCCCATTTTGATGATCAGGGTAAGTTATTAGCACCGGTGGTGGAGTATAATCCTGATGGACAAAAA
>DAHVFY010000055.1 GCA_027316765.1 Parachlamydiales bacterium
TGTTGCTGCCATGGATGTGGAGACAGGTGTGATTAGTCCAGGTGGTGTTGGTTATGACATTAATTGTGGCGTAAGGCTTGCAATCATTCCCATCAAATATCAAGAGCTAGGCGATGATAGGCAAAAGACACAGCTTCTACAGAAAATTTTTCATCTTGTCCCCTCCGGTGTTGGGCGAGGACACAAAGGAGAACCGAAGCTCACAGAAAGTGACTACAAAGCTCTCTTAGAACAAGGGGCGCGTTGGTCAATTGAGCGAGGCTTTGGCTTTACTGAAGATCTCGAACATATGGAGAGTTACGGCGTCATCGAACATGCAAGCTACGAAGCTGTTTCTCATACAGCAAAAGGAAGGGGACGGGACCAACTGGGCAGCATTGGTTCCGGTAATCATTTTGTTGAAATTGGAGAGATTCAAAAGATCTTTCTGCCAGATATAGCAACATCTTGGGGAGTCTTTGAAGGATTAACCTACGCTCTCATCCATTCAGGGTCGCGCGGATTTGGTCATCAAGTGTGTCAAGATACTCTTGACAGATTCATTACAGAAGGCTTCGCAAAGGATTTGCCCGACAAACAACTTGTAGCAGCACCTATCAACTCTACCGCCGGACAGGACTATTTTCATGCAATGGCAGCTGCCGCTAATTTCGCCTTCAATAACCGTCAGCAAATCCTTCATTTTGTGCGCGAGGCATTCAAACACGTCTATGGAATTAATCCCAAAGAAATTCCACTCATTTATGATGTTTGTCACAACATTGCTAAATTTGAAAATCACAATGTCAATGGCAAGGTGTGTAAGCTGTGCGTTCACAGAAAAGGTGCCACCCGCGCCTTTGGTCCAGGTCATGAAGAGCTTTCTCCTTTATTTAAAAAAACGGGACAACCGGTGCTCGTCCCAGGAGATATGGGGCGAGCCAGCCATCTTCTCGTTGGCCTTGGCAATCCTCTTACCTGGTGCAGCTGTTGCCATGGAGCCGGTAGAGCGCGTAGTAGAATAAAATCGTTAACTTCCTGGAAAGGAAGAGATCCCATCGATTATATGCAAACGCAAGGGGTTAAAGTGATGGCCTCATCTTCTAGAACAATCTCTGAAGAGATGCCCGATGCATATAAGAACGTTGATGATGTCGTTGATGCTGTCCAAGAAGCTGGGCTTGCGAATAGAGTAGCCAGGCTTAAACCCCATCTCGTAGTCAAGGGGTAGTTTCAATTTCATGACAGGCCTCACTCTTCCGCAAGAAATTTATATTGCAGCATTTTCTACCGCTGCAACCATTCCAGTTGTAAAACCTTTAGCTTATTTAAAAATAGTCCGACAGGCAAACAACAGCAAAGCTTCTTTTAATCCACGCGTATGGTACCGAGGAACAACCATCTTTAGCTGCAATCTTATTCCAAAAACGGTGATTCAAGTTCTCTTCAATAGAGCTCTTTCAGAACAATTTCCTGAAGCATCTGCATCTCTTGCCGGCATTAGTTCTGCTCCCCTGATATGCCTTACAGACAGCGTTCTTATACAACAACAAGAAATGAAGAAAAATCTATTTAAGACGGTCTCTTATATGTATAAAACGTACGGTCCGCGCGTTTTTTTTAGAGCACTTCCTGCAACAGTTATCCGAGAACTCTCTTTTACAACAGCGCTCCTAAGCATGGCTCCAAAAATAGAAGAGAAAATAAAAAAACGAGGCTATACCGATTTAGAGGCAAAGGTTGGGGGAGGAATCCTTGCAGGAACTTTTGCGGCAACCGTAAGCCAAGTGTTCGATACGCGTAAAACACGCATCCAAACATATCTGGATCATCCCACTTCAAACTGGCGCAATCTCTTTACAAAAGAAGCTTCTGCCGGTTATACCCTAAGAGTTCTGGCTCTAAGTGCAAGCATTTTCATCTACAACTTCGTCCGTACAGCACTTGCTGCCAAACCTTGTTTGAATGCGCCAGATAGCATGCTCAAACAAGGTTTGGAGCAATCAGAGTCTTAGTCAGTCTCGCTTTGTAATGCGTTGAGGATGTTGTTAGCAGCAGCATCGCGCGTTGAGCAAGGCTTAAGATCCCAACGCTCTTCAATAAATTTGAGAATAGAAACTGTTTCATAAGAGGTGTGATCGACATAACCTCTCTTGGCAAAAGGAGAGATGATGATGGCTGGAACACGCGTGGCAGGGCCAAAGTTATCGACAATAGGTGGAGTTACATGATCCCATCTTCCACCGTTTTCATCATAAGTCACGATAATCAAACAACTATCCCAAGAAGAGCTATTCTGAATTTCTTTAATCAAATTTGCACACCAATCAAGTCCTTCAATCAACTTGGATTCTTTCGGATGCTCACTATATTTGTTAAACGAACGGATAAAACTCACTGCTGGAAGAGAACCTGTTTTAAGCGCTGCATAAAATTGATGTAGGTCAAAAAGATGCTCTTTTCGAAGAGCAGTCCCGGGAGCAAATTGTTCGTAATAAGAAGGTGCTTGATGATGAAAAGAAAAAGAGGGGTCTGGATTTCCAGCAATCGCATCGTCCCACCCCTCTGCATACCAGCCCCAGGAAATCCCCTTTTCACTCAATCGATCCCCAATCGTAATCGTTCTCTGAGGTGGCAATCGATAAGCATCTGGAATCTCTTTTTTATAAGGCGGATAAAAAGGCTGCACATCATTAACAGCAAAACCATCAGGAGAGACAACCCCATCTTTAACAAGAACACCCGTTGAGTAAACTCTTGCGATAAGTTCAGAGGGTGCATCTTTCCACACCGGCATCTCCGAAGCAAACAGCCAAAGCACACCGCACATCGAACCGCCATAGCAAGAGTGAAACCAGTTATCACAAATCACATACTCTTTAGCAAGCGCTCCCATTGCAGTTGCGCTCACATCGTAGTAGCTCATAGCAAGCCCTCCTGCGTTGCTCCAAAGAGCAAATCGATTCATTCTTCCTTCTGCAATCTGAAACAGCTCTTGATAGAATCGATGCACAATGCTTCCTGATTTTTCTGTCATCGGAATATAAGGAGCTAAATCAAAGGGAACATTCGGCAAATCTCGCGGTATCTGTGCATGAGGAATTCCTAATTTGGGCATCATGCACACAGGAAGTTTTGGGTAAGGCACGCCATACATATCTACTTGTGTTTTACTTTCTAAAGACGCTTCTTTAAGACCATTGACATGCGGAAAATTTCCATAGAGCCCGTCAAAAGACCAATTTTCTTGAAAAATCACAATAACATGTTCAATTTTCTTAGCAGCCGCACGTTGCTTAAGAGTTGAAGCAACCCTCTCCGGAGGCTTTCTTTCCACAGCAACAAGAGAAACAGTGCAACTGAGCAAAAAAAATAAATATTTCATAACGACTCGCATAACATGTTAATAAAGGAGGCAATTTCTTCAAGAGAGAGTGTTAATTTCTCTTCTTTAGAAAATCGCCAAAGCCGCGCTCTAATCTCATCTTTCTCTAGCACATGACGCATATCAAGACAACCTGATTCCAACAAAAATTCTCTAAGCTCTTCTCGCGCTTTTTCTCTAAATCCTTGCACTTGCTTATTCTCCAAAGCAACAAGGAGTTTTTTAGGATCAAACTCATAAGTTTTTGCAGAATCATAAACCTTATCTAAAAATTTTTCTGAAACGCCTCCCTTCTCTAAATCTTCTAAGGTTACTTTCTTTCCTCGCCCAATTTGCGTCAGCGCATAAAAATGTTCTGCAAGCTTTCCCTTCTCAGCGATCTTAGGCACTTGAATCAACCCTTTGTCTAAAAGATTTTTAAACTGTCCATAAATAGAAACATTCTGCATCAAAAGCTCGTGTAATTCTTGAGAAGAGTGCGCAAAATGGCAAAGATGCCAAGAGGAAGGAGGACTTTCACGGCAAAATCCCGGAAGAGAAAGCTCTTTGGAATACTCGTACAATGCTTTGCCTTGGGGAGAGGGAATCTCATAACTTAGTTTCATTGACCTAAGAGGAACTTCCTGACATACAAGCCCTTGTTTCAACTTGTCAAGATCGATCACATTCAACAATGATGGATCTTCAGTAGCACGCAACCACGTCTCTATGCATCCTTTCTGACAGCTAAAGTAAAAAATCTGACGACCTAGTTTAGCAACTTCAAAAAGCGCTTCTGCTATGTATTGGAACCGTTCATCATCTGCATGGCTCATCACTTCATCTAAAAATAAAGGATACTGTGATTGACCCACTTCTGCTATTTCCATAAAAGCTAGTCGAATCGCTAAAATAAGCTGAATTCTTGTCCCTCTTGATAAAGAATCAAGCGGCTTTACCTCCTCTTCTTTCACGTCATAAGCAGCAAAGCTACGTCGCTTGAGAAACTGCAATCGGTAAGCGCCCTTAGTGAATCGAATAAACCATTCAGAGGCTTTTTTAAAAACCTCTGGCTGAAATTCATTTTCAAATAGCTTTTCTACCCTATTAATTAAAAATTCTCCAACCGCTTTGTGCACAAATTCATGTCGCACTTGTTTCAGCGCATCTTCTGCTTCCTTAAAAAAATTCGAAGCTTCCTCAAAACTAGACCGGCTCCCTGCGCTATCTAATTTTTGACGAATTGACGCCTGTTTTTCGATTAGATGATCGTGCAAGGCAGCTTTTGCTTCTACATCTTCCTTCAAAACTTGCAACGATTTTGTAGAATGCTTAAAAGCTGCAAAATCTTCTTCAAACTTTTGTTGCACATCTCTAATATGCATCTCTAAAGCTACTTTTTCTTGCATCAAAGTTAAGTAACTCTCTCTTTTTTGCACGCAATAGCTCAACTGTTTCCATTCATCTTCGAGATTTTCAGCGTAAATTTTGCATCGTGTTAAAATTTCATGTTTACGAAAAGCAAGATCTCTTAACTCTTTTTGTCGATGTACATTCTTCTGATGCAAATTAAAAACAGCAACCCCTTCACGTGCATTTTTAACACCGATTTCTCGCAATAATGCATAGTAGCGTATCTCTTTCTCTCGTATAAGAGCCTCCTGTTTTTTAACCTCGATAAACAGATCAGAAGCCCTTTGTAATTCATGAACAAAAGGAATCCAGGGAAGCTTTTCTTTGGGAAATCCAGCTTCCTGAAGCCCTTGATAAAGATTCTCCACCTCTTTACTACACTTAACTTTATGCAAAGCAATGATCTGAGCTGTCTCTTTGTCGTTAAAGAATCTGACAGCCTCTCCCCAGATTTTTTCTAAATAAGCAATATGTCGCTTAATTCCTTCTTTTGAAAAATCCTCAGGAGTCGGAATGCTTAACTCTAAAAAAGAGCGTTTAAAAGACCCCAAGGAAGATTTTTTAAAAAGAATCAGCAAACAAAAAGCAAAAAAGCTAACACCCATACAAGCATAAGGATATCTATAAAGAGATAAACTTAAAAAAGGTGCTGCCCATAATAATCTATTTAACCACTTCAACTCTTCTACATGCAGAAATGCATGTAGAAGACGAATCCCCTCCCTCAGAGATTGCGGCGAATAGAGGGGCTCTTCTTGAGAATCCATCGCTTTCATCCGTTCATCCCAAGCGCTTAATTCACAAACCTTCGTATGCCAACACTCCCAAAGCCTTTGAAGTTCCCCGATATGTTCTACTTTTACTCGAGGAAAAGTGTCCTTATCAACACCTAGAAGGGAAAATCTCTCCTTAAAACCAACCTCCATTTCCAACGTACGATTTTTTCCCTCTTTTAAATCCCTTTCAAGATCTTGAACAATCTGAACCTTTCCCTCTAATTCGAGCAATTCCAGTTCATTCAGGCAGGCGACTTGCTTTTCGCCCCCTTCTTTTAAAATAATTTGCTGGTACTCTCGCTCATCCTCTTCTCTAACAAAAGCAACACCTGATGGAAACTGCTTTAACATTTCGTTAATATCCTCAAGAGTCCTTTCCTTAATCATCAGATCTGAAAAAATCTCAATTTTCTCTAAAGTTTCCGCAGCTCTTTTTGCTTCCACAATCTTTTCTGCAATTTCTTTTAAGGACTCTTCTTCTCCCTCAAGCTCCAAATGACGACGCGAAATCTCGTCAAGCTTTCTCTTTTTTTCATAAAATTGCTTCCTTTCTCTTTGCCCTATTCTAGGAGGAAGAAAAAATCTCTTCCGAATCAGGTCGGGATCACATCCTCCATAGGCAATTTTAGCAATCACATTTGCAAATTCATCATCCGTTGCATGAAAAAGATCATCAAGCAAAATGGTATAACAAAGTGCGTTCTGTTCAGGACACGACGCCATTAAAGAAGAAGCATAGTGACGCCCTCCTTCCACCTCAATCTCAAAAACATTTCCATTTTCTTCAAAACTGCCCTGTAAGGATACAGGAGCTAATTCTTTAACTGAAGGATGATGGGGCCAAAGCAATTTTCTCACAGCAAGACAAGAAGTCGTTTTTCCGGAACCGTTACTTCCCACGATTAGATTGATTCCTTCCTTTAAAACTCCCTCTTCATAACGGAATCCTTTCTCCTTAAATCCCGGCATCCTACGCACCTTAAGAGTCAAAAGACGCATGCTCACCCTCCTCTTGCATTAAAATCATATCCAGGACTTCATAACCTGTACTTACAAGCTCTTTTTCTAGTAAGGAAACATCATTCCCCATCTCAATGTGCCCATTTTTTTCTGCTAAAATTTGCACATACTGAGCACACTCAGCAAGCAGTTTAGAACATCCATCCTCACTATCTTTAACTCTACAAATGAGTTGAGCAGTAAGAGCTGCGAGATCTCTACCGGAAGCTAAGGATTTAAGATCAATATCAGGAGAGCATTCAATCAAAACCTCTTCAATATAACAAGGAATTCCCAGCTCCCCCACTTGAGCAAAATGACGCCCTTTTATTTTCTCTGCAAATTGATGTATTTTTCGATAAAAACTACTTTTACCCTGAAGCGCCACCCTGCATAAGACAGCTTTCACAGTATGAGGAATCTCTTGCAAATGCGTACGCAAAAAGGCGCACAAAGTTTCATCAAAATTCTCGCCATCCATCTCTGAAAGATCAATCGAAAGAGAGCTCCAAAGAAGAGATGTGCATGAAATGAATTGATGTCTCATTTCCCCTGAAGGAGAAATCTCTAAAAGTCGACAGCCTCTTACCCCATGTTCTGAAGGATCCAAGCCCTGAAGAGATCCGCAATAAAAAACAAGAGGATCCCGAAGTAAAATTTCAGGAATATGAATATGCCCTAAAATCCACGCTTTTACAGGAAGTGGATGAAAATTTTTAAGCTCAACAGGTGCATAACAACTCGTCTTTGCAGAAAAAAGGTCGCAATGCAAAATGCCCAAAGTGAGAGCCGCTTCGCAACCGGTAAAACTTTTGAAAGGATTCACCTCACATTTTTGAGATGAAAATGACCATCCCACAAAACCAATCTTCCTTCCATGCAACGTGAGCACTTGTGACTGCCACATTTCATTTTCACCCAAAAAATAAAAAAGAGGATGATCCATTCTACGGTGACACCTTTTCAGTGCACGTGCATCATGATTTCCAGCAACAGTCAAAATCGGAATCTGCTTAGCTAAAATTCTTCCGACCCCCTCTTCGAAAACTCCAATTGCTTCATACAAGTCCTGTTCATTATCAAAAATATCACCTGCTAAAACAAGCGCATCAACCCGATTTACAGGATCACATACGAACTGCACAAGACTCCTCCAAGCGTCCTTAGGAGCATGAGAAAACTCTTCCAACCCCTCAGGAAGCCGTACAAGACGCCTTCCCAAATGAAGATCTGCAGCACAGACAATCCGTATATTTTTCATAACAAGACCCATGTTTTAGTAGACAACAAAAATATGTTTGTTAAGAATTAAAAACAATCTCAATGGCATATGCAAAGATGAATAAATTTCTAACGACGACATTCACAACCCTTTGTCTAACAAGTCAACTCCTTGCCGACGACTCCATTCTAATTCCAAATGCCCAAGGCATCATTCTAACATCAGATCCACAACTCCAACCTTTGAATGTAATCGGTGTTGCAGCAGTCGACCTTAATTTGCCGGGAACACGCGAAGAGCTAGAAGAAAGATTGCTTCCCCTTTTCATGGAAAAATCATTAACTGCAGAAACAATTAATGAAATCAAACGAGAGATCATTCGCTACTATCGCGACCATGACCGTTCCATCATTGCTGTCCAAATTCCTGAACAAGACGTTACAGATGGCGTTCTTACCTTCCTCCTTACCGAAGGAAGGCTTGGTGAAGTTTCAGTCGTCGGCAATCACTATTTCAGTAAAGAGCTGATTAAAAATTACTTTAAGTTGAAGCCCGGAGAGTGCATTGATGACAAGACACTCATCAATAACCTCTCCTTCATCAATAGAAACCCCTTTCGCCATGCCGATCTCGTCTATAGTCCCGGTAAAGAAGTCGGCACAACAGATATTGAAATCTATGTCAAAGATGCATTCCCTGTGCGCGCCTATGCAGGCGTTGACAATACAGGCGTTAAATCCATCGATCGACTTCGCCTATTTGCCGGATTTAATTGGGGTAAAGCTTTTGGTCTTGATCACATCATGAGCTTTCAGTACACAACATCTCCTGATTTCTATAAATTCCAGGGCTATACATTAAGCTATACAATGCTGCTTCCTTGGGAAAACACTCTTCTTTTCTACGGCGGCTACTCTAGCACTCACGTAAAAATTAGTCGACAAGACGAAGAAAAAAAGCATTCGATGACGCACGGAAATTCTACGCAAGTCAGTTTCCGTTACGGAATTCCCATGAAGCCCAAATCTTATCTTTTGCATGAAATCAACGTAGGCTACGATTTTAAAAGAACAAATAATAGCTATGAATTCTCAGAGCAAGATCCAGAAGAAGGCAGCAATGTTAACCTGACCCAATTTGTTCTTGAATATAATTTTGGTTATGAGCGAGGCATTCAGAAAATAGGCTTTGATGGAGAACTTTTCATCTCTCCATTCTCCTGGCTTCCCAATCAATCTGAAATCAATTTCCACTCGCTAAACCCTCATGCAGATCCCGAATATGCCTATCTGCTTGCAGCATGCGACTATGCCATCACTCTACCCATGAATTTCAGCTGGAAACTCTTTCTAGAAGCTCAAGTCGCAACAGGATCTCTGCTACCGAGCGAACAATTTGGCTTGGGTGGTTACAATACCGTCCGAGGCTATAATGAAAGGCAGGTCAACAGTGACGAGGGACTTCTCATAACTACCGAATTTTGGAGCCCCACATTCAGCCCGTCATTTGGCATGCTAAACGATGCACTTCAGTTTCTTTTCTTTCTCGACTACGGCATCGGTCACGACATCGACAAAATTCCTAAAGTCCCCCAAACGCAATGGCTCATGGGCATAGGGCCGGGCCTTCGTTACTCCATCGGCGCCACTCTCTCCTCTCGCCTTGACTTCGGCTTCAAACTCCACCGCAACGGCTACCAAGGCGGCATCGGCATGGCCCACTTCTCCCTCGTTGCCAGCTATTAACCCACAAGGCAGCAACAAAGGTCTTAACGATTAAGTGAGGTTCTCAACATAAACGTAAAAATCTCATCTCTTCTGCTCCGGAGTGATTTATGCTCAGAAAGTTTTAGAAAAAGCTCGTTTCCCAAACCCGCTCTTTTACCCCGAATTGTGACCTATTTGCAGCAACCCACTTTTTTAACAAACAGCTACAAGTTGAATGACGAGTTCAAC
>DAHVFY010000056.1 GCA_027316765.1 Parachlamydiales bacterium
TATCGCATTCTGCCTTTTATTTTACAATTTAAAATAACTTTATTTAATAATTAACGCATTAATACCGGGGAGTTCACCGAATTCAAGGAATTCTAAAGAGGCGCCCCCACCTGTTGAAACATGTGAAAATTTATTTGAAATCCCAAGAGCATTAATTGCAGAGACTGTTTCTCCTCCGCCTATGATTCTTAGTGTGTTATAAGAAGCAAGTGCTTTAGCAATAGCATTTGTCCCTAGGGCAAAGGGAGGGAATTCGAAAACTCCAAGTGGGCCATTCCAGAAGACGAGGGCTCCATTTTTGAGCTCTAAGGCCCATTTTTCACGTGTTTGCGGACCAATGTCCATCCCTTGCCAGCCGGAGGGAATTCCCTCCTTCGTAGCAATGATTTTTGTGTTAGCGTTTTCTTTAAATGCATCTGCAATCACAAGATCTTCAGGTAAAAAAATGGTAATTTTATTTTTTGCGCACGATTCAAGAAATTCTTTTGCTGTGGATAGGCTTTTTTCTTCGAAGATAGAATTTCCAATTGGAATTCCTTGAGCTTTAAAAAAAGTAAAGGCCATTCCTCCGCCGATAAAGATAGTATCAACTTTAGATAAAAGTGATTTTAGCACGCCAATTTTGGAAGAGATTTTGCTGCCGCCGATAATGGCATAGAAGGGGTGTTTAGGATTATGGACAAGTTGATTGAGGAAGTTGAGCTCTTTCTGCATGAGAAGCCCAGCTGCTGATTTGCCGGAAAAGTAGCGGGTAATTGTAGCTGTAGAGGAATGTTCGCGGTGCGCTGCGCCAAAAGCATCGTTGACATAGAAATCTCCAAGTTTTGCGAGTCTTTGTGCAAACGTTGGATCGATCTCAGGGTTTTCCTCAGCTGGATAGAAACGAAGATTTTCAAGAAGGAGAATTTCTCCTTTTTTTAAGTCCTTTGAGAGTTTTTGTGTTGCATCATTGATACAGTCTTGAGCAAATAATACCGGCTGATGAAGAAGTTCGCTTAAGCGTACAGCGACAGGTTTTAAAGAGAATGTGAGGTCAATTTTGCCTTTGGGTCTTCCTAGATGACTCATAAGGACAACGCTGCCGCCATGGTCAAGGATATATCGAATCGAAGGGAGCGCTTCTTTGATGCGTGTATCGTCGGTGATTTTTCCTGATGCATCCATTGGAACGTTAAAATCAACGCGCATGAGAACACGTTTATCTTTAACTTCCAAATCTTGGAGATACGGTACAATCATGTTTTCAGAGTAAGTTGCCTTTTTAATTTTGTCAAATTCATAGATCGCCGAAGGGGCTAGCGCATTGAGAAAAGGAGGGATTTTGCTTGCGCTTTTTTAGTTCAGATCGGATAGAAAACAGGAGATCTTGGTCGAAATCTTTATTTGCTGCCCACAGGAGGTATTCGTGAGGAATTTCTCCAAAGGGTCGTCCTTTGTGCTTGCCAAGAGGCATTGTTTTGAGTGGAATGGGTTTTTTAAGTCTTTCCAGAAGCTGTTCCGTTGTTTTATAACGAGTTGCAAGGTATTTAAAAACCTCAATATTGACTACAACGTCATTCATGGCGCGGTGGGCGCCCTCTGAAGCAATATTGAAGTGGGAGCGAAGTGTTTCTAATGAGTTTGTAGGGCTTTCTCCATAAAGGCGTGCGAGTCTTAAAGTATCTAAAAAAGTGTGGGAAGAGAGCGTATTAGCGATTTTATGTCGTTTTCCTGCAGCGATAAGAAAAGCGATGTCAAGTGAGATTCCGTGACCTACAATGATGCTTCTTCCAATGAATTGGAAAATGCGAGGTAAGACTTCCTCAATCTTAGGCTTGCCTTGCACCATGCTATCGGTGATGTGATGAATTGCCATAGATGCTTCTGAAATGGGGCAACCCGGATCGATGAGAGTTTCATAACTCTCCAATATTGTATCAAAAGTGAAGCGACAGATAGCAACTTCGATGATTTGATCCTTTTCAGCATCAAGCCCTGTGGTTTCAAGATCTAAACAAATGAAAGTGTCTTTATTAATGAGTCCCATGATGCTGCTTTGTTATGTAATTAAGGAGGGTTAAGCGTGAGCTTTTTTCTTTTATTGTATAATGAATGTAGGGTGTTTCTTTAAATGTTTTTAGGTAAGTTGCAGTTTGTTGCTCTTTTTCTGAGGAGTTGACTTTGTCGCACTTTGTAAGGATAAGGAGAAGGGGTTTTTTATGAAAGCACGCCCATTCAAAGAAAGCCTGATCATCAGCTGTTGGATGACGACGAATATCAAGGAGAAGCAGGATCAAGTTAAGATTTTCTCTCTCTTTAAGATAGGTGTCAAGTGCTGCGCTCCAGTCGTCTTTGATCATGCCAGGGACTTTAGCAAAGCCATATCCAGGTAGATCAACGAAGGCGAGTTTTTCGTCGATGTTGAAGAAATTTAAAAGTTGTGTTTTTCCGGGTGTAGCAGAAGTTTTTGCAAGCTTTTCCCCTAGAAGATGATTAATGAGAGAGGATTTCCCAACATTGGATCTTCCCACAAAGGCGATTTCAGGTAAGCGCCACGAGGGGAAATCTTTTTTGTGTAGTGCTGATTTAACAAAGCGTCCTTTCATGAGATAATCCTAATTATTTTAGGGTGATGATCCTTTTGTTTTCTCCGGAATAGGCAATCTCAATCAGTAACGTGTTCTCTGGGAGAAGAGTTGGAATTTTCTCTGGCCATTCGATACAGCAAATCCCATCTGTTTTTAAATATTCATCAAATCCCAGGCTGAGAAAGTCTTCTTCATTGCGTAATCGATAAAGGTCGAAGTGATAAATCTCGATGTTTCCTGAGTAGATATTGAGATAGGTGAAGGTCGGACTGCATATAGAGCGAGGGTCGATTCCCGCCGCCGCGGCGGCAAGGCCTTTGATTAATGTTGTTTTTCCGGCTCCAAGATCTCCAAAAAGAGCAACGACTGTTCCGCGCTCTAGTGCATTTCCTAATTCGGCTCCAAAAATTGTCGTCTCTTCTGCACTATTTATAGTAACAGTACTATTCCTCATCACTTGCATCATCTTTATCTTCTTCCAGCCACTGGTCGAGGAAGGGAGTAAATTCTTCAAGTTTTGAGAGTGCTTCGACAAAACTTGCAATTTTGCTTTCTTCGAGTTGGGTCTGAATAAAGTTTAAGAAGTGTTCTTCAATTTGAAAGCGATTTTGGTTGGGGACTTCTACAAGAGTAAGGGATTTAAGCTGGTTGTCAAGAAAATCTTGGATAACTGCCGCTTTGCTATTGAATAGTTTGCCCGTTACAACGGAGGAAAATACAATTTTTTTGATCGGTTCTTTTCGTTTAATAATGTAATTTTTAATCACTTCAGGATCTTCTGAAACAAAAAATCGTTTAGCTTTAAGTCCGCCCACTCTTTCTGTATTTTCAGGACATTTTGACACCCAATCATAGATCGCATCTTGAGGATTAGGATGAGTGTTGTCGCCAAATACTTTGCCGGTAAAAGGACAAATATAGATTTTTTTTGTCTGATCGTTGACGCTTGGTTGCCCCATTTGAATTTTAATTTCAGTCTCGCGCCAAAGTTTTCCCGTTTCTTCAAGTTTTTTGACGAGTTCTTCTTGGCTTTGGTAAATCATTTTTTCGCGACCGAAAAGAACGGGAGAGATGCGATGTTTCTTCTCTAAAAAAAAGAGATAAGTTGTGATTAAGTCTGCCTTGCGGTTCTTTTTAAGGAATTTTTGCAACTCCTCTTTCAACGCATCTGTAATGACAAGGGTCATGTGGCCTCAAATAAAAATAAACTACATGTATGGTGAATGACTAAGAGTACATGAATTCTTATTATTGGGCAAGTGGATTCAAATGAGTAGATTCAAGTGTTGATTTTCCTCTTTTAGATGTGGTATGATCTCCACAAATTCCGCTTTTGTTAAGGAGATTTTATAATGACGGTTACAGAAGATACTTTAGTTTTTGAGGAACTGGTTTTTTCAGGTTATGAAAGGATGATTAAAATTACGGATGAGCTATCAGGATTAAAGGCGATTATCTGCATTCATAATACAACTCTCGGTCCGGCGCTCGGCGGAACAAGAATTTATCCGTACGCCTCTTGGGCTGAAGCTCAAGAAGACGCAAGGCGGCTTGCTCGTGGGATGACCTACAAATCAGCTCTTGCCGGTGTAGGCCTCGGGGGCGGTAAGAGTGTTATCATGGCGGGTAAGGAAGAAAAAACGCGTGATAAACTTCTCGCTTTTGGACGGGCTGTTCATCGCTTGAAGGGTGTATACATCTGTGCTGAGGATTATGGTTGTTCAACGGAAGACGCTGCAACAATTAGTCAAGAAACTTGTTATGTAGTGGGTTTGCCTTCTGTCAAAAGCAGTGGAGATCCGGCACCGTTTACTGCTTGGGGTGTTTTTCGCGGTATCCAATCCGTTTTAAAGAAAACGACAGGGAGCGATGCTGTCAGAGATAGAACAATTGCGATTCAAGGGCTTGGAAGTGTTGGAGCTAGGCTCGCAGAGACTTTATTTTGGAATGGAGCGCGCTTGATTCTTTGCGATGTCAATCAAGAGAGAGCGGAGATGCTTGCAAAACGGTATGAGGCAGAAGTATGCTCTCCTGAAAAAATTCTTAGTGTAGAGTGTGATGTCCTGGCTCCATGCGCACTTGGCGGTATTCTTAATGAGAACACGATTCCGGCACTGCGTTGTAAAGCGGTTGCTGGGGCTGCAAACAATCAACTTCTTACAGACGATGATGCAGACCTTTTAAGACAAAGAGGAATTCTGTATGCTCCTGATTTTGTGATTAACTCGGGAGGACTCATTAACGTGAGCAATGAACTTTATAGAACTCCTTATGATCCTCGTCTTGCAAGAGAGCAGGTTCATAATATTTACGATTTGCTTCTCACCATCTACGAGATAGCGGAACAAAATCACTATTCTACAAATAGATCTGCAATTGAGCTTGCTGACTATCGGCTCAAGTATGGAATCGGTAAACGTCTAACTCCTGTACACTTCCATCATGCTAATTGATATTATTAAAATTTTGCAAAAAAGGGCGCAAATTGCAATGCAAGGCGCCTTTTCTCAAGATGAATTGCCGAAAGATCTTTTAATTCCCGAAGTTGTTCCCATCTCAAACCCGCAGTTTGGACATTATCAATGTAATAATCCGTTAAAACTTGCTAAGGCGTTGAAAGCATCTCCTCGTCAAGTTGCGGAAAAAATCGTGGAGCGTTTTGACCGAGATGGGATTGAAAAGATTGAAATTGCAGGTCCTGGATTTATCAATATTACACTCAGTGCGGCTTTTCTTTCTTGTCAAACAACTGCCATGATCCGTTCACCACGATTTGGGATTGAGTTGCCAGAGCACCCTCAGAGGATAATTGTTGAATTTTCATCGCCAAATGTTGCTAAGGAGCTTCATGTTGGTCATCTTCGTTCAACTATTATTGGAGACTGCTTAGCGCGTGTTTTTGAATTTTTAGGACACGATGTACTCCGCTTAAATCATATTGGCGATTGGGGAACTCAATTTGGGATGTTAATTGCTTACATGCAAGATGTAGCCCCCGATGTTCTTGAGGGTAGGGCGGAAGCGGATTTACCTATGTTAATGCAGTGGTACCGCGCGTCAAAGAAACGTTTTGATGATGAAGTTGAATTTAAAAAACGTGCGCAACTGCAAGTGGTTGCACTTCAAGGAGGAGATCCTGTTTCCTTGCGTGCATGGAAGATGATTTGTGAGATTTCTAGGCGCTCTTATCAGGAAATCTACAACCTTCTTGATGTGAAACTAGTTGAGCGAGGTGAATCGTTTTATAATCCTTATCTTGAAGAAATGATTGGTGATCTTGATAAGAAGGGACTTATTCAGATTTCCGGTGGAGCAAAGTGTATTTTCTTAGAGGGTTTTGAAACAAGAGAAGGGTTGGCTCTTCCGATGATTGTACAGAAATCGGATGGAGGTTACAACTACGATACAACAGATCTTGCAGCATTGCGTCATCGAGTAGATGTTGAAAAAGCAGATAGAATTATTATTGTAACAGACGCAGGCCAAATTTTACATTTTCAGATGCTTATTCAAGCAGGTGAAAAGGCGGGTTATTTCGATCCTAAAAAAGTGATTTTCAATCATGTGCCTTTTGGTGTTGTTTTAGGGCAAGATGGTAAAAAATTCAAAACGCGTTCAGGTGAAACAGAGAAGTTAATAGATCTTCTTTTAGAAGCGGTTTCTCAAGCTAAGAAAATTATGCAAGAACGTCTTCCGGATCTTCCTGATGAAGAAATAACAGCTCTTGCACGTGTACTTGGAATTGATGCTGTAAAATATGCAGATCTTTCTTGCAACCGTCTGAAAGATTATGTCTTTAGCTATGAAAGAATGCTTCGTTTTGAAGGCAACACTGCTGCATTTCTTCTTTATGCTTATGTCCGTATTCAAGGGATTAAAAGAAAAGTGGGTAAGCAAATTGCGTTTGATAAGGAGATTATCCTCAAGCATCCGACGGAGATTGCATTAGCGCTGCATTTGCGACAGTTTAGTGAAACTTTAGCCCACGTGGAACAAGAACTGCTTCCTAATCGTCTTACCGATTATCTTTATGAACTTGCAGAGAAATTTCATGCCTTTTTCCGAGATTGTCGAGTAGAAGGTGTTCCCGAAGAAGAAAGTCGACTTCTTCTTTGCGAGCTCACGGCTCGTGTCCTTTCTCAAGGTTTGCATTTGCTAGGTCTTAAAACTCTTGACCGTATGTAAATGTTACTAACCCAACTTGGGAGCACAATCTATAGAGGAGTTTTGTTTGTGCTTCCGGGGATTTCGCGAACATAGCGAGGAACGGCATAGCCTGGGAGGCTTGCAAGTAGAGTTTCCATGAGACTTTTGCCTTTTTCTTGAGACACTTCGAAATGCGCAGTCCCTTGGACGCGGTCGAGTTGATGAAGGTAGTAGGGCATCACGCCATGATGCACGAGTTGTAGCATCAACATTTTTAAAGTTTCTTCATTGTCGTTCACTTCTTGCAAGAGAACTGTTTGACTTAAAAGGGGAATGTTTAAGCACTGTAGCTTTTTCAAAGCAGCAAAGATATCATCATCGAGTTCGCGTGGATGATTTGTGTGAATAATGAAAATGGGTTGCAGGCGTGTGTTTTTTAACATATTTAGAAACCCAGCGTCAATTCTTTCGGGGATTCCAATGGGAAATCTGCTATGAAAACGTAGTAGCTTTAGATGAGGAATTTTTTCTAATTGATCGATAAGTTCTTTTAAAGTTTCGTTGCTTAAAGAGAGTGGATCTCCACCGCTTAAGATGATTTCAGATAAAGAGGGATCTTGTGCAATGAGAGAGAGTTCTTCTTTAAAGCCCTTTGTTTCTGTAGCATAATCAAAATTTTGTCGGAAACAAAATCGACAGTTCATTGCACAGGCGCCTGTTGTCGAAAGAAGCGCGCGACCTTGATATTTAACAAGAAGTTTGTTCCCTTTTCTAAATGTTGCGTCGGCTACAGGATCAGTCATAAAGCCGGGCGTTTGGGTCATTTCTTCATTTAGAGGAAGGAATTGGCGTAGGATCGGGTCATTCAGGGTGTTTTTGGTGATTTTATGAGCAAGACGCAGAGGAAGGTTGAGAGGAAAGCGCGGTTTTTGCCAAATTTGAGCGCGAAGTGGGTCGCTCATCTCCAAAAAATCGAGAAGCTTATCTATTCGTGTGAAGTTGTGTCTTTGAATTTCTCTCCATGGCATAGCGAGAAGATGCTACTGTCTTAACCTTTAGTTGTCAAGAGAAGGATGTGAAATTTGTAGTTTACGGATAATTAGTGTTTTAAAAAATATTTAAGTTAAACCCCGAATTGTGACCTATTTTCCCTATAGCATCTACACATTTGGTTGCCTTCTGATTTTTTTCTTTCGTTAATGGCAGGCCATTAACTTCAATAAAAAAATCAAAACTCATTCCACATGTGTAGCGCTATAGGGAAAATAGGTCACAATTCGGGGTTTAAGTTAAACTGTTCTTTTTAAGTTTATTTTGGTCTGATTTACTCGTCATTCAACTTGTGGCTGTTTGTTAAAAAAGCGCGTTGTCGCGAGTAGGTCGCAATTCGGGGGGGAAGTTGTTGAGGAGGAGATCCGAGAGATGTCGGCACCAAGAGAACTCAGCTTTGTTGTCAGATTTTCATAGCCCCTATCGAGAAAATGTAGACCTGAGATTGTACTTGTTTCGGGAGCTAGAAGTGCTGCCATTACGTAGGCAAAGCCTGCACGCAGATCAGGAATGGCGATCTCTTTTGCAGAAAGAGCGGTTGCGCCTTTAACGATGAGACTATGATGATAGTTGTGAGAGCTGAAACGGCACGCTTTTCCTCCTAGGCATTCATCAAAAAGATCGATTTTTGCCCCCATTTGACGTAAAGTTTCTGCATAGCCAAATCGATTTTCATATACGGTTTCGTGGACGACAGACGTTCCATGCGCTTGCGTGAGGAGGACAACGAAAGGCTGCTGCCAGTCTGTCATAAAACCTGGGTGAACGTCGGTTTCAATATGCACACCCCCGCGTAGGGGCTTCTCATAAAAAAATTCGATCCCATTTTTTCTGATTGCAAATGCTCCGCCAACTGCGCGCAGTTTATTGAGAAAAGTGATCATATGTGCGTGTTCAGCACCTTCAACAAAGACTTTCCCTTTTGTGCTAATCGCTGCCATGCCAAGTGAAGCGGCTTCAATTCTATCTGTGATCACCGTATGTTCTACGTCATAAAATTGATGAGATTGTTGAATGCGGATTGTGCGATCTCCATCAATTGCAATCGTAACACCTAGTTTTTGCAAAAATAGGATGAGATCGATGATTTCAGGTTCAATAGCAGCATTTTTAATGATTGTGGTTCCTCGAGCTCTAGCTGCTGCAAGGATCGTATTTTCTGTTGCTCCAACAGATGGGAAGGGAAGCGTGATGATTGCACCTTTTAATCCGTGGTGCGCATGAGCAAAATAGGCGCCCTCTTTTTTCATCTCTCGATACTCAATGACAGCGCCTAATTGTTCAAGTGAGTGGATATGAAAGTTAACAGGCCTCTTACCGATGGCGCATCCTCCGACCGTGGGAACAATGATGTCTTGGTCTGTTCTTCCAAGAAGCGCTCCGATCATTAAAATAGGAATTCTATTTGAGCCGGAAAAACGTTGAGGGACATAAGTGGTTGTGAGCTCTTTTGTCACGATTTCAATGATACCGGCATCTTTGTCCCAAGAGATTGCTGATCCGATTTCTCTGCAAAGCTCAACTGTTACTTCTACTTCTACGATGTTAGGTACATTGTAAAAAACGCAGCGTTTATCGGAAATGAGAGAAGCAACAAGCAGTTTCGTGACGGCATTTTTCGCGCCGGCAGCTTTTACAGAGCCTTCTAAGGGAAGGCCTCCTTTGATTTTTAATAGCTCCATGGCGTCAGTATAACTGCGAAATCTTTTTTGGTTAAGGAAAACACGATTTTCGTGAAACTTAATGGAAAATGGAGTTCTGTTCAATGACGCTATGCAGAGGTAAAACCCCGAATTGTGACCTATTTTCCCTATAGCGCTACACATTTGGTTGCCTTCTGATTTTTTTATTGAAGTTAATGGCCT
>DAHVFY010000057.1:0-2192 GCA_027316765.1 Parachlamydiales bacterium
AACTTCAATAAAAAAATCAAAACTCATTCCACATGTGTAGCGCTATAGGGAAAATAGGTCACAATTCGGGGTTAAATGGTCTTTTGCTTTTTCTAAGGTTTTAAGAAATTCTGAAAGACTAAAGGTCCATTTTAGGTTGTTTTTTCGAGGCTCGAAATCGATTGTTGCATTTTCGAGTCCCTCTTCTTGTGTAATAAAGGCAACGAATTCTCCATTGAAATAGATTTCCGCGCACAATCGCTCGTGCTCACAATCACTTGAGAGAATAATCTCGAATTCCTTATTTTCAAACATAGTTTCTTTTACCCTAACTGTAAAAATCCCAAAAATTCTCCGCGATCGTTAAATCGAGCACCTCTTCCTGAAACTTGAAAGATGTCTTTACCTTCAAATCGATTTGGAAAAACTTGAGCCTTGGGATCATTAATAATTTCTTCTAATAGTTGTTGGCCTAGGAGGTTTGCCTTTTCTGGATCTTTAGAAGACACAGGGAAAAGTGATTTTACTCCATTGATTTTTTTTAAAAGCCTTTGTTTTGCCTCAGTAATTGCAGCAGCAGCTTCTTCGCAAGAAAATTCCCAAAATTCCTGTTTTGGATGAGGATAAAACTTGGCTGTTAGTGTATTTCCTTGTTCTGAAATTTCAGCCCATTGAACATGGTCGTAACAGATTTCCGCTACAAAGCCCTGTTTGTCAAAATAATTTAGGATGTCTATTTCAAATTTGCTCATTTTAAGGCTCCAGGAACCCAATCATTTTCCCAGATCTTTGTTATTTACAAGGAAAAGGTGTGAGTAAAATTTTTCCTAGAACTTATCAGGCAGGCGAGTTTTTTTCTATAAATTTTTATTTTATGTAAAAATTTTAATTTTCTTTTCTATGTTCTAATAGTTTTTGTTCCATTTGAGGGTGAATTTGCCTTCATCCTCTTCTTGGGTTTCTGCTTGGAAGATAAAGCCTTTGGAGAGTTCGACTTCGACGATCACTTGGCTGCTGTCAGCGCTTTGGGAGAGGGTGATCATGACGCCGCGGGTGATATACTTACCGATTTGGAGAGAGATGTCATCGGAGCCGCTTGCAGATACGATGTTGAGTCTATCGATGCCAAGGCTTTTGCGGATTTTTTCGATAACATCGGGGCCAGTACCGCCGGATAAGGTGACGATGGTTTGTGCTAGCTGAATGGCCTGCATGGGAGAGATATCAGAAATATCTTTGTTGAACAGAATTTTTGCAAGGATTGAGCTTGTGGGCATGTGTGGAATGGATTGAAAGCTTAATTGTGGTGCTGAAAGAGGGCCGCGCAGGATCGCTGTGATCGTAGCATCGGAAAGCGATAGGGTTCCTGTTAGAGATAGAAAAGCCTCTTGAGAGCTTTTGTTTGCAAAAGTGATTTCTCCTTGAGTGAGAGTGAAGACTTTGCCCGAGAATGCAAATTCTCCTTTAAGAAGGCGCAGTGTGCCATTGGCTGAAACGTTGTTGTTTTTCCCGCCGAGGTGGACATCTCCTTCCCATTCTGAAGAAAGACCTCTACCGCGTACAAAGATTTCATTGTCTGCTGATAGCTGGATATCAAGAGAAATGGGGTAGAGGATGACGGGTCCAACTCTGTTTTTTTTCATATGTAAGGGTTGGTGAATATACGTGATGGGAAGTACAGGGATGTCAGGAGGAAGTTCATCGGGGATATTGAAATCTGCATGGGAAACAATGAGGGCACCTTCTGCTGCAGCTTGTTTGGTATCTCCTTGGATTTGAATGGGACCTGTAAAATTGCTTGAGAATGAATCATAATTCAGCATATTAAGGTTATTTAATTCTGCGCGAAATTCAAAAGGAAATTTTTCTTTTGTTTGCAAAAGGAGCTCTCCCGTTGCAGAGACTGTTCCTTTATCACCGTCATTTGCAGTAAAATGTGTGAGTAATACGCTGCTATTTTCAGCTAAAAAGGAAGCTGAGATGTTTTGCAGGTTTGTTCCTGTGATATAATTTTCGTAAGTTCCCTCTTGTAGTTCAATCTTTCCAACAAGAGATGGGGAGTTAAGCGTCCTAGAAAGATAGAGATGGCAGGATGCTAGGCCTGAAAATTTATGACTACCTACATTAATAAAGTCAAAAATCTCTTCGAGATTTCCTTCTACTACAATTTCTGAAGCGATGGGATTTTCTCTTTCAAAATCAAGAGTGAGGGG
>DAHVFY010000057.1:2202-9364 GCA_027316765.1 Parachlamydiales bacterium
GGAAGAGAGAGCCTTTTACAGGAAGAGTTGCTGTCCACTCGAGAAATTGGCCGCGAGTGGCTTTTAATCCAGAGTGAATTTGCAAGACATTTTGATCGAGGTTAAGTTGTAAATTTCCTTTAGCAAGAAGCGGTTCTACTTTCCCGGAAGGAAGAATGCTTGCTTGTTCTAAAAGCAGGTTAAGACGTCCCTTGGTAATGCCGTTTTCCTCTTGCATCTCAGCATCCAAAGAGCAGCTTCCCATTGTGACAAACTCAGGTTTAGATAAAGAGAGGAGTTCAACAGGAAAATGTTCTGCTTTTACTGTTAGGTTAGAATTTTCCTTAGATAGATGTCCTTCTGCAAAAAAAGAACCAGAGTCGATTGTAAGAGTGCAGGGGGTTAATTTACATTCCTTAGCATTTTTAAAGAGCGCAAAGGGGTGATTGAGATGGATCTGTCTATTTAGCATCATTGCTTTTGCGTCTTTAATGTTCAATTGCAAGCTCTTTTCACTTTCTATCAGTGAACCTGATACAAGGAAAGAAAGTGGGCTTTTCCAAGAGCCGTCTCCTGTGAATTCAAATTGCCAGGCACTATCTTCTGAAAATGCGTGAAGTGAAATTGTTTTTAGTGAGAAATCGGAAAAGTAAACTTTTTCTCCCTCAAAAGAGAAAGAGCCGGAAGGGGTGTTCCAAAGATCTTGAATTTTTGCTTCTACACGCATCTCGCTTGCAAGTAGTTCTTTACAATCTAGGTTCTTAATGACAAGGATGCCCTCAGACAATCCTCGACTTTTAAAGCGAGTTGAAAGAGCAAGAGATCCTCCCAGGTGTTCGTCTTGTGCCCATCTAGAGAAGCGATGCAGATTTTGAATGGAAGCATAAAGTCCTCCGTCGACAGCCAAAGGTGCAAGTGCGATTCTAAAATCACCATTGATAAGAACCTCAGGGCCTTTTATAAGAATTTCTTGTAGATCAAGGACGTTTTCTTTGTAGAGAAAAAGAGTATTGCCTTGAAGTTTGAGATCTTCTTGAGAAAGTATAATGGAGGAGGTGCCTTTCCAAGCGTTATTTGTTGCTATTGCCTCTATTTTGCCGTGACACGTTTCAATGCAATGATGATCAAAACACAGATTGTTCGTGGAGACTTCGAGAAACGCGTGTTCTGAATTATAATCCGCTTCGATTTTGACAGATCCTGTAAGACGTGGATCAAGAATAGAGAGTTGATGGATCGCAGCAAAGACAGAAGCTTCTTCTAAAGAATAGTCGCTATTTAATTTGATGGCGCCGTGAGTTTCAAGAAGATTGCCTGTGACTGTAAAAGGGGAGCATACAATTTCGCCATTTTCTTTAATGGCAAAACAAAGGTCGATGAGGCTTAATTGCTCAATGGGTGCAAGCGTTGGAATTTTTAAACGGCGCACGTTCATGTGCAGATTTCCTTTACAAGGTCTACAGTTCCATTTTCCTTTAATGTTTGCTCTAAGAGAAGCGTCGGTTTCAAAAGAGGGTGTGAATAGGGGACTAAAGACTTGCATTGTTGGAAGATTGAAAGAACAAGTGCCTTTGAAGAAATTTTTTGCTTCACTTCCCACAAGATAAACTGCGCCATCAGTTCCAGGGCGTGATGCAGAAGAGATTTTTGCATCTAGGAAAAAAGCTGTTTCATGGCGCTTAAGCTGCGCTTTTGCCTGCAGTGAATAGGTTTCCTCAGCATTTGTTTTCAGATTGTTGATGCGCGCAAGAGAGATAAGGAGTTCTTTGATTGAAATACTAAACGGAAGATCTAATCTTGGAATAAAAAAATCTTTACTTTCTGAGAATGTATAACATGCATCTTGAATCACGATTCTTTTAAAGAAGAGCTCTTTTGTAAAGAGAGGAAAAAAGGCAATTTTAAAGCTGAGCTCTGGGATTTCAATGATGTCTGTTGAAGTGGGTTTAAAGATGACGTTTTCAAATGTTAAACGAAGAGGGGGCGAGCCGCCAATATTGCCAATGGACAGTTCCATGCCTTGTTGCTGAGCGGCGCTGATGAGCCATATCTTTAGTTTTTCTTTTGCATAGCGAGTTTGCAGTCCTCCTAGGAACAGACTTGAGATGAAAAGAAGTGCAATGCAGCTCCAGATAATAGCTCTAATCAATTTCCACATAAATAAAGACTCCCTAAAACATTTGCCCAATGCTTGCAAAAATTTGGTAAACTGGGTCGATTCCTTTTCGACGATCTAAAGGAAATCCAATATCAAAGCGGAAGGGTCCCATAAAAGAAAAATAACGCACTCCAAATCCTGCTGCTTTGAACCACTTTCCATGTGTCTGAGGTACTTGCTCAAGCCAAACAGTGCCAAGATCGAAAAAAGGAACGAATCCAATTGTTTCTGTGAAGCGAAAACGCATCTCAAAAGTATAAAAAATCGCAGATCTGCCTCCGATGGGTTTCTCATGATGAGCCAAAGGACTTACAGTCTTATATTGATAGCCGCGCAGATCCTCTGATGTGCCCCCTAAAAATCGTTTAGGTATAGGAACTGAACTAAGAGGACCACTTGAGATGATTCCAAGCGTTACTTTTTGTGCGAGTACAATGGAGTGGTCTTTTGTCATCGGTAAGTAGTAGCTGTAGCTGAATTTTTGCATGAGATAGTTGCGACTGACTTTTTCCAGGTTAACGCTTGGTTTCATTGAATAGTCGATAGTCATTCCTTGGGTGGGATTAAGTAAGCTGTTTGCCGTGCTCCAACGCAGATAAATAGGAAGCTCAAAAAGCAAGAAAATCCCATTATCAACACTTGATGTCACATAAAGTTTCTCAAGTTCTGCTGAAACCGACATGCGGAATTTTTTCCCAAACTTTCTTTCTAGACGGTTGATCAAGTTGTACGAACGCTCTGAGTACGCTTTGATATCCTCGTGCATCACTTGAGCTTGCCAGAGATAATCTTGTCCCAATCTGTAAAAATCAGAGACAAAGTACCTGGCAATTCCATCTTGACTTCTTTTTGTCGCCTCCCCTTGCAAGCTTAAAGAGCGCCCCATTCCATCAACATTGCGATTCTCCCACCCAAAAGTGACGCCGGGCCCATAGTAAGTCTGATAGCTCACGCCGATATTGATGCTGCGGTGTCGACTCTCAGCAACCGTGATATTCATGTTGAGTGCATTATTTGCAGAAAGCGTCGTGTCGTGGTTGATGAGAACGGAGCTAAAAAGACCTGTATCTAAGAGCGCTTTTTGCGTTGCTTCTACAAGAGAGCTGTTGTATAAATCTCCTTCTTTCCACTGAGTCTTTTGCTGGATAAGACGCTCCTTAGCAAAAATTAATCCCTCAACTGTTGTCTTTCCAAAATATGCAAGAGGACCTGCTTGAACTTCAAGTTCAATACTCAGTGTTTTTGTAAGACCATCCGCAATCATCTCTCGGTTTGCAATTTCGGCAAGGGGATAGCCACATTCAGAGAGAATTTGTAGGAGTCTGAGCTCTGCTTGTACAATTTCAGAAGCAATTGCAATTTTGCCAATATGAATGCCAATATTTTCTAGAGTAATTTGTGGACATACAATTCTATTTTCTCTTTTTTCTGAGTAGAGATGGAGAATAAATGTTCCAATTTTATAGACAGGGCCTGGTTGAATATTCACAATGACCCGCGTTTTATTTTCCTCTTCTCTAAATTGAATGTTGACCGTTGCTTCATAGTAACCGTGGGCGTGAAGCACCTTGAGAATTTCAGGGATATCTGATTCCGCACGATAACGAAGAGCATTTACGGACGCCGGTGGTCTTTTTTTGAGTGAGGTGAGCTGCGCTGTAGACTTAATGCTTTTTAATGCTGCAGTATCGTGCAACCCTTCAAAATCAACCGTATACCGTATGCCGGAGGCAACAGCTGCAAGCGAAAGCGACAGAAAAAATAAAAAAGCAAAAAAAGGACGCATAGGAGTATCATGCACAAATACCTTTATTTAATGAAGAGGTCAGCAATGCGTATTTTATGTTTGCTTTTCTTGGGCCTTGCAAGTTTTGTTAGCGCGCAAGTGTTGTCATTGTGTGATGAATGTCTTAATGATGAGGCGTTCATTGAATCAATTGCTGTTCCTTTTCACAAATGTTTGCAACAGACAATGCTGACAAGAGAGCGGTTAACTCAGCATTATGAGCTCAGGTGGAAGGTGCTTGATGAGGAATGGGGATATTTTTCGAGAAGCCTTATTCCCTACAGGAGCGAAGAATTAAACAAATATTCAGTGGAAGACGATGAGTTTGACATTCGATTTTGTGAAGATTACCGAAAAGCGATTTCTTTAGTTTATGTGGATCTTGATTTTTTGCATCGGGACTCCAAATTTTCTAACTTAAAAAACATTGCGGAACAGCAACAAGCAATTTCAAAAAGTATTGATGAAATTGTTGCATGTAATAAAGAGATTTTTTTGCAAATTCGAGAACGTAACAAAAAGGCGTTTTTAGCAGAAATTGATGTTTTAGAGAAAGCTAATAAACGTAGGCAGGAACAGATTGCGCTTTATCAAAAATGGATAGTATCTGATGAGATGCAGTATGCTGAATTTCTTAAAAATGCACAAAACACGGAAAAGACAATCAATGAAGCTTGGTTTTCTCAGCTAGATTGGTGTGTTGAAAATCATGATCATCTTGAAGTTCTTTATGAACGTGGCATGTTGCATTTTTGTTTAGGAGAGACGTTTGAAGCGCTTTGTGATATCAGGCGATTTTTAGAAACAGTAACTCCAAGTCACAATCTTGCGGAAGAATTTCTTTTTAAAGGACGGTGTGAAGTAGAACTGGGACTTTACAAAGAAGCTGTGCTTTCTCTTTCTAAAGCAATTGAAAGAGACCCTTCTAATAAAGAAGCTTATTTTGAAAGAGCAGCAGCTTATTTAGAGCTTGGCTGTTTTGAAGAATCGTTATTTGACTATGTGATATCCGAAATTAAGCCGAAACCCTTTCTCTCAAAAGTTAAAGAGAAAATAGATTTCGCACAAGGTCTTCACTCCGGATGCGTGAATGGAGCTGCAGACGCTGTGATTGGTTTTGTTCCCTCACTTTTAGATTTGGCAGCTGATATTGCAAGCGGGCTCTGGACTTTTGCTGAATCTCCTATAGAAGTTTCCTCAGATTTTGTAGATGGGGCAATCGCCTGTGCTCAATTTATAAAAAATTCTACAGCTTTGGAAAAGGTTTTCAAGTTGGTGCCGGAATTACAGCCTCTCATTCTTGATTGGGATAAGATCACCCCTTACCAAAGAGGAGAAATTATGGGTCGAGTCATTGGTAAGTATGGGGTGGAAATTTTTGCTGCTCGCGGTGTTTTTCAAGGAATCAAAGCGTGTCGGGATTTAAAACGCGCTTCTAATCTACTTACACTTGAGTCGGCTGCTCTATCTGAAACAAATAGAGCAGCTTTTGCCGTCGAAACGGCAAGAAGATCTGAACGCCGAGTAAAGGCTTTCGCTTCCGCTAATTTAAAAATTGAATGGGATAAACAAGGTAAGCATATAATTGGGCATAGAAATTATGTGCCCGGTAAATCTGGGGTCGCCGGTAAGGCCAAAAGTGTTTTGCAACATCCGGACCCACAAAAACTTGCTCATGATTTTGCTGGCACAGGGATGAAAGCGAACAATGTAACTCCTGGAATTCCCGGATACCAAGAAATTGTGAATTTTGGAGAGGTTATAGGATATGAAGTTGATTTTCAGTCAGGGAAACAGACGTTAACCACTTGGGGGAAAATTCACTATGCTAAAAATGGTGTGCATATTGTCCCTACAAAACCAAGAGGATAGTTATGGAAACGATGTCGTTGCCTTATGCTCTTATATCTATGCAGAATGCTTTATTAGATGTTATAACTCCGCAATTAAGGGCGGTCGTTATTAACCTGGTGGGCAACGTTTTGTACACTCGTTTTTATTATGATGGTGAAGAAGATGAACATTTGATCGATCTTTGGCAGTGTGCAATAACAGAAGCAAGCGCGCATATGGGTGTTGATTGTTTTACAGATAGTAAAGAGGTGAGGTTAGATTATCCTCAAAAGATTCCTGTGTCCGGAGTATTTGCTTATTTGAGAAAAGAGCCGGATGTATTGAATCTCTATGACTTGAAAAAAAGCAGGGGGTTTTCTTTGCGAGAAGATTTTTTTTTGGTGGAGGATAAAGGAGTAAAGCTAAAATCTTATGGTCCTATACTTCTTGCTGTTCAGCGTGCTTTATTAGGAGTTGTAACACCGCAGCTGCGCTCTGTTATTGTGGATTTCGATGATGAGAAGACATATGTTTGGTTTTATTATGATGGAGAAGTGTCTTTAGAATTCATTCGTGAGTGGGAAGACGCTGTCGTTCAGATTGGTGTTGACATGGGGCCTACTCGATTATTAGATGGCCATGTGGAAAGATCGGATTATCCTCAAGAAATGCCAGGTCATGGTCAGTATGCTTATTCAAGAAAGGAAGGATAAAATGAGAGAGAAAAGTCGTGAAATTTATGAAGCCTCTTTGGCGATAATGCCGGGGGGAGTGAATTCACCTGTTAGAGCGTTTAAAGGTCTTGAGATGACCCCGCTTGTCGCAGTTGCAGGAAAGGGTGATACTGTTTGGGATGCGGATGATCACAGTTATATCGATTTTTGTTGTAGCTGGGGGGCGTTAATTTTAGGACATGCGCATCCGAAAATGGTAGAAGCTGTGTGCAATCAAGTGGGGAAGAGCTCTTCTTTTGGGATCATTACTCCGTATGAGGAGGAGCTAGCTTCGCGGATCATTCGCCACTATCCAAGTGTTGAGAAAATACGGTTTACAAGTTCTGGCACTGAGGCGACGATGAGTGCGTTGAGATTGGCGCGTGGGTTTACGGGAAGGCCTTACATTGTAAAATTCAATGGAAATTATCATGGACATGTTGATGCTTTATTGGTACAGGCGGGCTCCGGTGTCACGAACTTGACTCCGACGTCTTCTTCCAAAGGGATTTTAAACGATACGATTCAATACACAATTTCTTTGCCTTATAACGATTGCGCTGCATGTCTTGAGGTGTTTGAAAAAAGGGGGGATCAGATTGCAGCTGTTTTGATTGAGCCTGTTGCGGGAAATATGGGACTTGTGCCAGCTACCCAAGAGTTTCATGATATGCTTCGTGAAGAGACGAAGAA
>DAHVFY010000058.1 GCA_027316765.1 Parachlamydiales bacterium
GCCAAGCTCCCTCCATATAATTGGTAACGGTAGGAACAGGCTCTGTTTCCGACATGTCTATTTTGGGCTCTGTAATCTCAATTTTATGAACTCACGAAGGTTTTAGAAGAACTCTATTGAAGCAGGAGTTGATCAAGGATGGCATAAATATATTGGCGCTGATGGAATTGCGATCGCTCTTTCTTGGTTTGGGGAATCGGCAGCAGCTGCAGATTTAGCAAAACGTTTCGGCTACACAAAAGAATCGATCGTGAATAAAATCAAAGCAACCAATCCACTCATTGAATGCCATGATACGCACTAGTATAATTGCTTACTTGTTGGTATGGGAGAAGTGAGTATCAGCGATAAACCATTTTTTCATGTTTTAACTTATTAATCAAAGGTGTTGTAGGGGTGTTTTCTTTTAGCAGCCTCTACAACTTTTTTTCGCATCTTTGGCGACAAGGTTGCTATAGGCTGAAACCAATAATATAGTATTTCCGATGAATCCACTCTATTATTCCAATCATTTAGAAAATAGCCCGGCACCTGAAAAATATCACCTAATTGAGCCCGATCTAAATTTGTGCGTGTCCGATTATGATCACGACTATTATGGGAAACAAATCCTCTGCCGGAGTCCCCATGAACATAAAACACGACAACTTCATAAAGCTTGTCATGATCGTATTGCGCTTCCCATTTTTTTGATACCTCATTGAACTTTAAAGGTTCGCACAAATGGTCTTCAGAGTCATTCAGTTCATCTACCTCGTTGCGATTTAAATTAACAAGGCGATTCTTATGTAATCTTGAATGACCTAGTGCTAAATATACATACCGCACATCATCCCGTTCCATGATACCCTTCTCACTTAAAGGCTCAGTGTCTGGAATGCACAATTCTGTATTACTCATCAACCAAATATCAATTGCTGAAACTAAATCCTTAAGACTTTTTGGAAGAACAGTAGCCTTTTGGGTAGAAGCTAGACCCTGTTGATAATCTTTCCATAAAGGCTGCAATGCCTCCATAGCTTCAACATCAACTGCTAGTGGTAATTTCAGAGAGGTTTGTCTATGATTAAATACTGTCTTGACAATCTTCCCAGTGTAAGCAGGGTCCAAGCATTTCTCTAAAGAGACGAGAGAGTAAAGATCATGAAAATCCTTCATTCTGGTATTACCCATACCGCGATAAACCACTGTCTCGAGCTTCTCTGCAAAAATAAACTCTTTGGGATAGGCGCGAACTTGAATTTTACTTTCAAATAGCGGGCCCTTCGATGTTGATGTTAAATTCATCGAATAATCAATAGCCTCTACTATATCTCCAAACCCTAGATCAATCTGAATATGAGTTTGCGGCCCTCCTAGCTTTGCTAAAAGCAACACCTCAATACCTGTATAGTTCATGTGGGGATGTGTAAGTTTGCCGATTTTTACTTTTTCAAATTCAAATCCATCTTCGAGGCGAATGCTACAAATGTAATCAAAGGCTTTACTCAAGAATTTTTCCGTATTTTGCAGTTTATCAACCAAAAAATCTAAATCCTTTGTTTCACGTCCTATGGGTATGTATCGAGCGAGGAGAGATCCCCCTTTAAGAATGAAGTTGCCCTTATACTTAGATTGGCAGAGACGGGCTAAGAACCGCTCTAAAATCAAGTTATGCCAAATTTCATCAAAAGTGAGATCGCGTTCCTTCGCAACCGACCGAAGACGTTGTTTCATGGATTGTTTTAAAGAATTGTTCATGTTGTGAGCGCCATAATAAAAGGATTGATATTGACTCGAAGCTTCTTAGCATATTTCAGAAGCTTATTAAGATTGGGTTTAGCAGAACCAGTTTGACGAAGGTAAGCCTGTAATGCTTTAATGGCTATTTCTTTACTTAAATACCGAAAGGAATCGACCACGGTTCTTTCTTTATCAAAAATTTTAAGATGGGCTGTTCCTAATTGAATTTCTGTTTGTCCAAGTTCAATGTTTCGCATGCGAATGATTCGCGTTTTAGGTCTTTGAGGACTTTTTGATGCATGAGGAATTGCAATCCAAAACTGTCGCATTATTTGATCGGTAAGACCATAATAACAGAGTGCTGAAATCAAGCAAATTACCCCATTGGGTATCCCCATCGCCATTAAAGCTAGATCCTCCCATTGAAAATCGATTTCTATCTTTGCTTGGGAGCCTCTATACACCCCCCGAGTGACTCGTTCTATTACACCTTTTTTGCAAAAATGAGACAGCATACGGGAAGGGATACCGGCAGCCTGAGCTTCGGCAGCTGTGAACACCGGCGTTTCTATAAAAACTTGGATTATAGCATCATACTTTGACCGCGTCATATCCTATATGTAACACAGGCACCCAAAAATGTCAAACGGGTACTTGAATTACATAAAAACCACAAACTTCTCTGACTTGTAAGAATGTAACCATCTCAGTTTTAAGCGAATTACGACAAAATACTTATAGGTGTGTATAGAATGATGGGGCAGGTAGGACTTGAACCCACGACCAACGGATTATGAGTCTTCATCGAACAATCACTCACAACAAGTGACAGCCTATAACTATAACAGAATTAGAGCATTGAAGAGAACGGAAAGTTGTAGCTTGATGTAAAAAGTTGAGACTTGTTGCGCCGAAGTGCACCAAATTTGCACCAAGAGAATGGTGAACTACCTAACCAGTCACTCGAATTGTCTTCTTACTTCCATCGATCAAAGCAATCCCTCCGTTGGGGATGATGATCTGAGGATCTGTATGACCAAAATTGAGGTTAAAAACAGTGAGCAAGTTGCAGTCATAATCTTTTAATGCTTTTTTGACCACCTGCTCTTGATTGGCTATAAATGCTTCACGGCCTTCTGTGGGTGTCTTACCGCAAAACTGTGCTTTAGGACAGGCAAAGAGAAGTCCTTTGAGCTTTTGGAGGATTCCTAGTTCTCCTAATGCTGCTAAAAAGCGGTAGACAAATCCTTCTTTAGGCATTTCTTCCGAGGTTTCAAGAAAGAGAATGCTTTCTGAGAGTTGGTCAAAAGGCGGCAAATATTTTCTGACTGAAAGATGCAAATCAAGAACCTCTAGACAACCTCCCCATAGCCGGCCTTCAAGGATTTTATTCTCATAATTATGCCAATGCCAACCGTCGCTTTTATACAAAGGTCGTATCTTGGTTAAATTTTGAGGGTCTTCCCAATTCAAATCATAGTCGGTCCATTCAGAAGCGGCCTGGAATTCTCCCATATCTTCTTCAAAAAGTGCCTTTTTTAAATAATGCACCGTGAAGTCATGCATTTTTCCCTGCATGGCAAATTGAGTCATGAGATTGCCTCCATAGTAAGAGACAATACCTAAATTCCAAAGTAGCAGATGGAGGTTAGTATTATCGCTATAGCCAAAAAAAGATTTTGGATTTGAAGCAATTGTATTTACGTCAAGGTGAGGGAGAATACGGATTTGATCGTTACCGCCAATTGTTGCAATAATAGCTTTGATAGACTTATCTGCAAAAGCGGTGTTAATATCATCCGCCCGAGCTTTAGGATTTTTTTCTAAATACTCAGGACTTTTTCGTGCTGTCGGAAATTCTATGGGTTCAAGTTGAAATACTTCTTGAAGTCTTTTTAAACCGAGTTCGTAAACCCATGGAAAAACTGAGGGTAACCCTGCTGAAGGTGATATAATAGCGACTTTATCACCTTTTTGAAGTTTGGAGGGGATTTTAAATTTCATAATCTAAAGGGCTCTTTTTATTCTTCATATAGTTTTATTCGTTTGTTGGGATCATCGAAATTCACCAAAGGAATTTGCGCATTGATTTTATCCACCATAAAATTTGCACAAGGCTTTACGAGTACTTTGATGTCATCCCAATGCTCACTTTCTTTGCCCATACAAATCGATTTGGCACGCTTCATCACAGGTTGATATTTTTTAGGTAAATGGTTCATCACCCAATCTGCTGCCACAGGTTTAGGTCTGATCGTGTCTGTTTCCAAAGTACTCCAGATTCGAGCGAAAGTCAGTAAAACATTTCGAGTGTCATGCTCAAGATCTGCGGTAAGTCTATTTACATCATGAAGCATGGCTTTCATAAAATCATGATAGGGCACTTCTACTAAAAGTTGGCTAGGTTTTAATCCCCACAAAGTTTCGTTGCTTAATAACACTTGAGTAACAAGAACCGCTAGATCAGGCATTTCATAGTTTTCCCATGGCTCAATGATGCCCTTTTCAAATGAATCTCGTAGGTACTCACCATATTGGAAATCAAAATGAGGGGGATATCGCCAAGGATTAATCGTTCTCTTCTCAACGAGGGTTATTTCAAGAGGCCTTTTTGAGCTTTTCATGTAAATGCCAGAGATTTGAAGAAGCTTAGCAATTAATTTAGCTTTTTCTTCCGAAGTTGTTGCACGATTGGTTACAGCGAACAGATCAATATCACTGTATTTTTGCAGTCCGCCTACAAGAGATGAACCATAAAGATAAACTCCTAAAAGATCAGGCCCTAAAATCATTTTTAATAATTCTACGCTGTCTTTAAGTTGTTGTTGCATTTCATGGCTATAAATATATCTCATAGAGAATTTTTTATCCTTAATTGCATATTAGCTTAGATTTTTTCTTAGAAATATTTTTGAATGACCGAGCCAATAATTCTTTATTTCTCCTATCCGTTCATAGCCGTTTTTCAAATAAAATTCTTCTGCTTGAAAGTCCCAAGTATCCACTAGAGAAAAAACGCATCCATTTTTAATGGCTTCTTGTTCTGCTGCATCTAATAATTTTGTGCCATATCCTTGTTTTTGGAGATTTCCTTTAACCCACAATACGTCGATGTAGATTGATTCCGTACCTAAAAATGCTTGTATCCCACCGAAAATTTTTCCCAGATCATTTTTCAAAAAAATGGAAAATGCTTTATCTCGCTCACCTAATATATTCTCATTGAATGCAACGATACCTTCTCTTACAACGGCATTATCAGCTTCGGTAGGTGCATAATCGACGACTACTTTGTATATATTTCCTTGGATGATATCTTTGTCCTCTTTATCCGCTTTACAGAGGGTAATTTTCATTTGCTTTGCCGCAGGCTCTATGAGGTTGGAAGGACATAAGGCAATGGACTTAATCTTTTCAACATTTTCACTAAGGCTTGCTTGATGTGTGTCTATCTGCAAGTCATAAGTAGTATCAACATGTACTTTATGGAATTGCCCTCTTGCTGATCCTAGGATACGATCGCCCCGTTCTTTTTCTCTCTGTTCCAAAACGGAGAGCGGAGCATTTACTCCAACCCATAACACTTGGAAGTCTTTTAGAGTTTTCCTCCATTCTTCAAGCTGCTGCTTGCCGAAAGAGACGTCATCAATAACGATATGATGACCCATTTTAGCAAGTGTGAGGACGACCTCTTGAAATGTTTTGCCTATCTTTTGAGCGTAGGGCCCTGCTTGTAGTTCCTGAATGGGATTACCGGATGCATCTTCACTCTTTCTCCAGCTGTATCCAATAGGGGCTTCCCCGCCAGTCCAATCATTGACTTTTTCTGGCATCCAACCAATGATCTTATCAATACCAATACGCAGAAAAGGTTCTTCAAATGCATGTTGTAATGCTTTTGCAAGAGTTGTTTTGCCACTGCTCGATGGCCCATTTAAGTAAATGATCTGCACAGGTTTATTTGTCATTCAAGAACACCTCAGTTCGTTGCATCTCATAATTTAATTGAACTAGCCCGCTGGGGTACGATTGGGAAGAAATCAAGCGGCACGCATGTTCTTTGCCTATTGGATTAAAAAGAGGTATCCCAGATCCGAGGATCACAGGAATCACAGACAAAGTCATAAAATCTACCATCTGCAAATCCAGAAATTGCGAAATCGTCACACCTCCATCAATCCAGATATGTTTAATTCCCTCTGAGTGAAGTTGAGAAGCTAATTGGGTCAAATCTCCTCGAAAGAGCTCCATGTCTTTTCTAACGGAATTTAAGCTGTTGCTTAAGACAAGAACCCTTTTTCCTGGATAAGGGTCTGGCACAGTTGCAGCAACTTCATAGGTTTTGCGACCAATAATCAACGCATCGATGCTATTGAGTAGCTTTTGAAATCCGTAATCCTCATCAAAGCCACCAACTCGATCAAGCCAATCAAGGCCACCATCCTTACGAGCAATATAGCCATCAATGCTTGTGGCGATGTAGATAGAGATTTTCGGTCGATCCATTACAATAATCCTCAAATGTTCACAGCAATGATAGCAGGATCAGACTCAACTTTTCAATGGCCAGTGATGAAATTTACTGGCGTAACCGGCAGACAATGTGCCAAAAATGCGCCAGGATAATCCGTTATGATAGATTATGATTTTGAATATTATTATGCTTAGGTACGCTATGGAATCCAGTTAACCCATAACCAGGCTCAACGGTCAACTCCATATCAAAAAATGGATCGCCTTCCATCATCCGCGACGGAACTCTTTTATTCTCTTGATAAGAGTGGATGCTTTCGATAGTAAGCTGAATCAGCATGAGCGTCACGTTAATTCCAAGTTCCAATTTGGGAATAAGCAGTTCAAGTTTGTATTCCCTAGGACCGCCTTCAAATAGCTTGCGTTTGGACCTGTCACCCTCTTTGATCCTAAATACATCTTTGTACAGGATATAGTCGGAATGATCGAAAGCATTTCTAAGTAGCTAAAGATGAAATTGATAGGTTTTTTTATGTTTTTTCGCTCTTCTGTTCACTATTTTTATCTGTTCAATATATATTGAACAGTGTATTCTGGTGAACAGATGGAGATTGCAATGAAAGGTCGTTTCCTAGTAAGTTCCAATGAAGATCCAGCAGAAGGGAATGTCTATGCAGACAAGTCTTCCCTTGTCCTTGATTGGCTGCTTCGAGAAGGGCTTTCCAAAGAAAGCTTCCCATTGAGAGAAGTTGCTAAAGAAGCGGGAGTAAGCCTCGGTCTGGTTCAACGTGTTTTCAATATTCTGGTACTGAAAGGACTTCTGCAAGTTGAAGGAGTAAGAACCTCCAAGAGGTTTTCCTTTAACAAACCAAAAGAGCTTCTAGAGAGCTGGTTAGAGCACTATAGCATCGTGAAAAAATGCAAAATCAGAACGTATCGCTCCGCTCTTTCTGGAAAGTCAGAGTGGTTCAAGGCTTTAAAGAAATCTGGACTTAGGTCGGGCGTGATCTTAACTCTTCATTCGGCAGCCGAAGCACTTGGGTTTAAGAATACCAACCTGGAAGGATTAGAATTGTATATCCTTGATCCTTCGACTAGAGCAAAATTGGAAAGTGCTCTGCAATTAGAACCACAAGAAAGAGGGTACGAGGTTTTATTGATCGAGCCTTACTACAAAATGCTGCTTAAGCAAAATAGGAAGGACGGTAAAGAAATTGGCATTTGCCCGCTTCTCCTTACCTTTTTAGATCTTTATCATTTTCCCCTGCGAGGACAAGAACAAGCAGAATTTATAGCCCAGCGAGCACCTGAACTGAAACGCATCTACAAAAGCCTTAAGAACAAATGAAACAGATTCAAGAAGACAAAATCATTTCAGAATTTTTAAAGTCACTGGGACCATGGCGAGAGTTCGTTGTTATCGGAGGCGGTTTTGCTCTTTTCATTTACAAGCTTTACCTCGCCGATCCCAAGCTTGAAAATCCCCCTGTTGGAACGCGTGATATTGACTCGTTGATTCCCAGAAAGGTTCCTGAGATCTCTAAAAAGAACATCGCCAAATATCTCAATGAAGCAGGATTTACTCATGTCTTCAAAGATGTCGATATTCCTGCGACCGAAAGTTTTGTGAAAGAGATCGATGGCGTAGAAGTAGAGATTGAGTTTTTAACGGACTCGGCTACCCGAGATGATAAGAATAAAAATGTCGTGATCGCAGGCATTGTTGCTCAGCCTTTGAGCTATTTGACGCTGAGCCTGCAAACGACAATGGAATTTCGAACCTATGCAGGAGAAGCAGGAAAAGTCGTCTCACCTGGCGCATGGATCTTCCACAAGGGACTTACTTTTATCAGGAGAAAAAGCTCGTCAAAGATGCTCAAGGATCTCTATGGGATTTGGTATGTAGTCACACAGCTTGGAGATTTTTCCGATCAAGCGCTTACTGAGTTTGCTTTCCCCTCTCAGCAGCATTCAAAATGGCTGCAGACATTTCAAAAGCAATTGTCCAATTGGATGAACCGGGCTTCTCCTGCTGAATGGTCTAAGCTAGAGGCTCAAGACCCATCTGGAAAGCTGAAAAAGCTAGGTTTTGAGCGATCTGTAAGGATGCTTGCGAGCAGAGAAAAAGGCATTAGTCTTTAGAGACTTATCCCTTTGCAAAACCATTCTATTGTTTCCTTACTTTTTATCCCTGCGCCTCCCAAAGGATGACCATAACTTCTGTATGTTGAAAGGAAGTAGAGATTAGATATGACCTCTTCGAAGTAGTCAATGTAGATTTTTACATCTTTCCACTCTGGTTGATAAGCTGGATTTTTGAGGTCAACATGAGCTGCAACCCGATCTCTGTAATCATTGATGATTTTTCTTCTCTCAAATAAGTCGTTTCTAATTTCTTCAAAATTTTCGGCACGTGGCTGCCCTTGTTCGTTTAAACCGAATTTAAAGAACACTTTTGAAAGTTGTTCATGTCGGATGAGACAAGTTAAATATTCGCTTTTGCGAACTGGATCAGCATTGCCTTGTGCCTCTACGAGTTTCTTTAGAGGAGTCTTTTTAAATAGGCACATGTATTTAGAGGTGATTGAATTAATCAGGGATAACGTTTTATCTGTGATGTCAGAAAGTGAGATGGGAATAAATTTACACAAGTCTTCAAATAACAAAATGAGAGAGACATTTCGGATTGGGATATTTGGTAAGTTCTGCGCGACAGCAACAAGTATTCCGAACTTATGTTTCAGTATATCAAATGGGTCGAAAATCTCGCTCTTTATTCTATTAGAAAACTCTTCCCGCAATAAATAGTACACGTCAAGGTTTTCTGTAATAAATTTAACATGTTCTTCCGTCAGTGGGTGAAGTTCAGCTCCATTGTATAGCCAATCAATCGTTCCGTTAAGAAATGGCGGCAAAGTCTTCATTCTTGTTCCCTTACAAGCTTTTTCTTCCTTTACTAAAGAGAGAAATTCTATAGAGAAAATGCATTTTTTTCCACTGACGCCATTTTTCGTTCCAACAGTTTGCAATAGAATTCGATCATTTACAACCCCGAATTGTGACCTATTTTCCCTATAGCGCTACACATGTGGAATGAGTTTTGATTTTTTTATTGAAGTTA
>DAHVFY010000059.1 GCA_027316765.1 Parachlamydiales bacterium
ATTAACTTCAATAAAAAAATCAAAACTCATTCCACATGTGTAGCGCTATAGGGAAAATAGGTCACAATTCGGGGTATTTGTAAAAGCTCGCTCATTTGAGACTTGTTTGAGCACGCTATCTACTGCCTGTAGCTCCTCGGCAAGGGAAGACCCTTGTCCTTCGTCGCTACAGTTGTATCTAGCGCACTCAAACAAGCCTCAAACGAGGTTTGGTAGCAATCAGGGTCATAGAAATAATATCAACAGGGTTTTCCATTGAAAAATTGAATAGCCCTCCTTGACTTAGATATGAATTCTGCAGAATGTGTTGAATCAAATGATCGAACTTGAAAACACCAAAAAATTATAACGCTTGACAATCGTCGATTGGAAGCATTTCGAAGAGCAGGTCCCTGCCACCGACCTGCGGCATCGTTCTCGCGCGCAGCAGCATACAAACTGCTCACACAGTCGCCTCCGCCACCCAAACCCATACAGCTAACCTCACAGCAACCACAGAACCCCTTCCCAATACCTTATGTACCGTCCTTTCTGAAGGCACTTCAACTTTAGCATCGACTACGACAATTATATCAAAAGGAGCTTACAATCGCGCTGCATTTGAAGAGTACAAAATTATACTAAGAGCTCAAATGAACAAGCCATATGTTGTTGATTCGCAACTCCAAAAATTGTTAAATCTCAGTTACAGAACGAACGCTAGCATTGGCAATAGAAGCACTGGTGCCGCAATTCGATATGAAAAGATGACAGGAGAAACCGTATTTGGTAAACTGCATTCTCAAAAAAGGGCTAGAATTAATTAACTCTTTCGAAAGTTGGTTGAAACAAAATTCCACAGCAAGACTTGGAGATCAAGCTGCTGCTGAAAATATTATTAAAGACTTAAGGAATGCCTTAGGAGAATGAAATGGACAAAATAACTTCTGAAACCTGTATTACTTTGTTAAAAGAAAAATTCCCCAATTTTCTTCCCTACTGGGAATCTTATGTTAACTATTGGGGTCTAAATCAAGGAATTACCATTCAAATGATACCATTTTGTGAATACGTTATAGATGTAATAAAATCAAATAAAGACACCCAAATAAAAGAAGTTTTCAACTTTATCGAATTTTTGCTTTGTAGTGGTGACGATTCAGTCCAAAATGCGATCACAACATCACTTTTAGAATATTTATTGAGCAAAGACCCCATCGAAATCAAATCCTGTAATTTCTCTAAATATTTAGGAAAAAACACAATTGATTATTGCAAGGCTTGGAATGAATTTACAGGTGTTAAGACAAATGGCCTTCAGATATACAACGCATGCTGATTTAAAAGAGCTCTTTAACTAATGACACCACGAAGTTTCTCAGCGACATAAGTATTTAAGCTCATACCCATGTTTTTTGCCTGAAAGGCCAGTTTAGCATGAAGTTCCGGAGGAATTCTAAGGTTGAATGTACCTGAAAATGTCTTTTCAGGCTTTTCACCTCTTTCTTTACACCAAGTGAGATAATCATCAATCGAGTCTTTGAACACCTGTTCAAGTTCATCAATGCTTTTACCCTGAAAAGTAATGATGTCTTTTAAACCAACAACCTCTCCATGAAAGATCTTAGACTTATCATCATACTCGACATGTCCAATATATCCTTTGTATTTCATCACGGTTTTTTCTTCTCCTTTGGAGTAATGCCTGCGTTTTCTAAATACTTTCTCAAAGAATCCGAAGCTCCTTTATCCGTTTCTTTTTGCGGATGAGGTCGATGGAAGACAGCCTTAATTCCATCTCGGGAGCCTGCACCTTCTGAGATCTCAGCACCTAATGATACAAGCAACTTTTCACATCACACTCGATTGTGCTTTTTACTCATCTTTCCTTTGCTTATGTCTAAATAGCACCACAAATTAGTACTAACAGACAACTTATTTTCTAACTCATTGTTTATCAATGAATTAAGACTTCACACTACCCCTTGCGCACAATTATGGCATGTCTAATGATCAACCCGAAACTCTGACAGCATATGTCAGACCAGACGGCTCGGTTGGCCTTCAAACCATCAAAATAGAAGTCTTAGCGCTTAACACAAAATAAGCTCTGTTTTCAACAAGATCGTATACCTCAATCCATTGATCCTAAATCAATTCCACAAAAAATTACGAAACAATCGTGTAAAATTTTCCTTGTAAATTCATGACAAGGTCTTGACAAATTTATTCCACTCAAGTAACTGTCAGATAAAGAAGGGGTGTTAATAATTTACATTCACTTAGAGTTTTTATTAAAAACCTGTGAAATGGAAAAATATTTTTCTGTTTTTATAGAGCCATAACTGGACATGTTGTTTCCTAAATACAACTCTAACCTAGTATTGTCTAACTAGCTATATTTGAAATTGCGATTGAGTTATCAAGGCAACATAAATGGAATTAAAATCTAATACCACACAAACTGTAAAAAGTTTGAAGGAATGCTTCTTGGATGACTGAAATAAATGCAAAAAATAGAAATAAAAAAAAGCTAGAGGATCGACTTCTTGTTTATGGATCATACACAAACTTTATTCAAAACATCAAACATTTCGATATATTGCAAACCTCGTTTCGAATCATGACGTCTTCGGCATTATTGGCTACTTTTGCAGCGATAGGCTTTATATTATCAGCTGAAAACAAAAATCTACCATTTAATGGCCTTATAGCAGTTATTCTAATATGCTTATTTGGGTTGCTTGCAATTGTAACTTTATGGCATCTTGATTTAATACTTTATGAAAGATTGCTAATAAGCAACTTTGCTGAAGCACTTCGTCTTGAAAACAAGCATACTTGGCTTCCTAAAGTACATCATAACATGCTACATGGACATTCTAAGCAAGACAAACCTGCAAATGTAGTTTTGTATTATATCGGATGCGGTTCAAGTTTAATTCTTACCGCAGGAGCAGCTTTAGCATGTCTATTAAAAAATAGCGGAATTTCAACAATGCTAACCATCGTCTTCTCTACTATATTTTTTGCGATTTTATATTTTTTATTTTTAAAAAAATCAACGAAAAGCATAAAAGCTCAAATAAAAGTTATAAATAATTTAAATGGAAAAAATCATGACAGATGACGGATTAGAAGAATTAAAAATTAGTGAAATTATAGAAGAATCGGTGCCTACCTCATTTCGGACATTAACAGCATCAATTTATTACAATCTTGTTTCTTACGAAAATCATTACAACATGATACAAAACAAATATAAAGCCTTAGCAACAACTTGGATTGTTGCTACATTTCTAGGCATCGGATATTTATTAACTGGGATGGAAGTTGCTCTCCCGGTTAATGTCTTACTTGCAATTTTATTTCTTTGTCTCTTATCTGCGGAAGGAGTTTCACTATTGTGGTTCCTGGATGTTGGTGTCTATTACAAGTTGATTGAGTCAATTTTTCAGCAAACTTTATTGATGGAAAAAAAATATAAATACTTAGGACGTTCTCATCATAATATAATAAAGCTACATGAAGAACGCCACGATCCAATGAAATTTCTCAGCATGTTTTATTCTTCAATAATACTATTTTTGATATTAATAGCTTCAATTTGCCTGTCGTTTTACTTGTATAAAACAGGAAGCGTTTACTTTACTATTTCGTTTATTGTTCCAGTATTTTACTTTGTGTTTTTTTTTAACTATATACAAAAAACCTAATTTATTTAACAGAAAAAAGAAGTAAAAACAACAATCTAATTAGCTTTTCGTGTAATTCTATAATTTATAACAGCAATTAACACAGAAATAAAACCTATAAACCCATAAACAATAGAAATACTAACAAATTTGTGCGCAAAACCTATAATTAAAGAACCTGCGGCTTGTCCTAAAAAATATCCGATAACTATAGTTCCTGAAATTAATTCAGCAATTTTCTTGAATTCAAATTCACCTAAGTTAATCGTAAGAGAAAAAAATGCAGAACACCCTATTCCAGCTAGTGCAAATAAAGCAAGCGTAACAAGTGTATTAGAAGAAAATAACTGTCCGAACAAACTAATAATTAAAAAAACTGGCAGCACTCGATATATTTTTTGGAAAGGGACAATAGAAATCAAAGCGCAAACAATCAACTGACAAACTCCAACGGTTGCCCAAAAAATTGAAAGAGCTTCATTAGAAGAATGAATCGAAATACCTTTAGCTTCGTGCAAAAATATAACTCCCCATGAGCTATATGAGATTTCAATAATTGAATAAAGAAAAATGACAATAGGAAAAATCCAATAACGATTAGGAAGATTACAGAAAATTAATGAAAGTTTATTTCGACTTTGCGGACTGGGATTAACAATGTTTTTTAGCAAGAAAAAACAAATTAAAATTAAAAAAACGAAATAACAGCTAATTAATCCTGCAATGTACCACCAATTTTCTTGTACAATTTTGCTTCCAACAATATTTGCGCAAGTAGATGACCCTAAGTTTACACACGTAAAAACGCCCGTAATTCCCATTGCTATAAATCGTTTCAAAGATATTGCTAAATATGCACTAATTGACGTTAAAATAGATCCTATTCCCATCCCCAAAAAAAATTGACTTATTGATAACAAAAAAACATTACTTAAATATGGATTTCCATCAGGTTTAACAAAAACCAATATAATCATAGAGATGCTATTGAAGAGAAGACCTGATAAAATTGTCAATTTTGTCCCAAAAAACCTACTAATTTCGCTTGTTAGAAAAGAAGTCAACAGTGCGCCGATAACTAAATAAACAGTTAATCCCGCATATCCTTCATGAGAAATTTGGTATGCGGAATTAGTCAAGAGCATATTAGAAATTGAAGGAACTATCGTCCATGCATTACCGAGTCCAAAACAAACCAGACAGAGCAAAAAAATTGACAGGATTTTTGGAACATTCATATTCAAGCAACCAATTTAGAAGATGTTTTGAGCTTTAAGCAACTATTTGTCCAATGTAAATAGCTATGAATTATCAAGAGATGCCCATACCACACCATGAATGATGCATACTGCTATATTTGAGTGTCCCATAAGCTCAATAAAGATTCAACACCTCTAACATATCTCGTTGTAAAAGATCAAATTTTGCTGTTTTGTAAAGTCAGCTGTGGCAATCCAGACATCACTTTATCAAATACTTCGCTTAACATTTACAATGCTAAGCTAATTATGGACGGTACAACTAAAGGCAAAAAAAAATCTCTAAAAAGCTCCCTCAAGTGAGAACCAGTAACAACGAATCCTTAACTTTGTGCGAATCATTTATAGACATGCATTGTTCGAGCAAAAATAATAGGTGTTCTGATGGCAATCAACAACTTTTGCATATAGCTCTTATTTTTAATGATTTGTATGATATTTTAATATTGTTTTATATTTTTTTTAATAACACGTTGACTTAAAAATTAATTTTATCTATAATTCCTAACACCACGCAAAGTTTTAGCGTTAATTTAACAGAAAAAATATGAGATTATTTATGAATACATTTTACAAAATAATTATTTGTGCGATTTTTATTATTCCGGCCGCCTCATTCGGGTTTTTAATAAATGGTGCATTTGGGGCTTTGCTTGGAATCTTTTCGGGAGTTATTCTTAATGCAATTTTTGCACGAAGCATCCTTGTTCTCAACAAGCAATAATTAAACATAAATTTTAAGACGAAAACAACCAACTGGGTGTCTATGAAGTCATTACCAATGATTGAATTTGCTGCATCTTTGCTTAAAGATGATTTTCTTGATGATTGCTATATTATCGGTGTGCAGCATATTCTTCCCACAACCTTTCTTATGTTTAAGGAATTGTTTAAAAAAGGCCTTAAACCACAAAATTTATCACTGTTAGGAAAATGCTATTCTACGGACAGAAGCGTCTTCGAAGAAATGCTGAGTTGCGGTATCGATGTATGCCCTAGTAGTGTTGAGTTTGACAGCCATAAACCATATGATTGTTCTTTTGCTGAAAACATTCATCAGTTTCTGGAAAAAAGAAAAGAAAAACTGAATTGCGTCTCGAATAAAAAAATCATAGTCCTCGATGATGGTGGGGATCTTCTAAATGCTGTAACAGGTTTTTTGGAGTGCTATGGACATGCTTTTGGAATGGAACAAACTTCCTCAGGATATCATCGTTTAAAAAATAAGAGCCATCAATTGCCAATTATTAATTTAGCACGAGCTAGGTCTAAATTGATTATAGAACCAAAACGCATCATCGATCTTTCCCTGTTAAGGATTAAAAAATATTTAAAAAATTGCAATCGTAAGGTCTCTAAAGCTCTAATTATTGGCAATGGAGCGATTGGATCAAAAGCTTTCCAAAACTTGAAAGATGAGTATACTATTTTGCGTTATGATCTTGATCCAGAGCGTAGTGATATTACTCCAGGTTGCTTAGATCAACATTTAAACGAATTCGACTTGATTATAGGTTGCACTGGATCTACAAGCATTACTGAGAATCAGCATAAGCTGTTGAAAAAAGGATGTATTTTAGCGAGCTTTTCTTCTTCAGATCGTGAATTTGATGCGGTTCATTTAAGAAAAAAGATAATTAAAACAACAGCTTGCTTTGATCACTTAGACATTAATGGAGTGACTCTTCTGAATTGCGGCTTTCCTATTAGCTTTGATGGTCAAGATGATGTAGATGATCCTGAGTTTTTTCAATTTATTCGAGCGTTAATCATCTCTTGCATTGCTCAAACAGATGAAGCATCTTCTACTAAAGGTCTTGTAGATCTCAAGGATACATATCAAGAAATGATAATTGCTAAGTTTCATTCGTTAAAGTCTAATCAAAAACAATTGCCCACGCGTAATTTAGGGATTGATTTTTTTAAAAACTGGAAAAAAATTCTTCTTACATCCAAGTTATGAACATACTACCGTATCTGTAACGATCTTTTCACAAACTAAATCCTGAAATATTAACAGCAAAAAAGATAAGAAGGGGGGAGAGAGGGCAAGACCCCCCTTCTGTGTGTGCCGTGTGAGGGTGGAGCGATTATTTTGGAGTGAGGGGTGTGGGTTTTGGAGCTTTGGCGCGGTCGGCAAGAAGCTTACGCATCTTTTTCCCAGCGGTAAATTTAACAGCGGGACGGGCAGGGATAATGATGGGGACGCCTGCGTTTTTAGGGTTACGACCGATTTTTTGTTTTCTGACGACGATCTCAAAGACACCGAAATCGCGAAATTCTAAGCGATCCCCTTTAGACAGATAATCTGTCATCGTGTCTAAGAATGATTGAATTACATTGCGCACGTCATTAGGATGCACTCCTCGTTCCTGCGAGATTACCTGAATAAGTTTCTTTTTTGTGATGGTAGCCATTGCTCTCTCCTTACACTGCTAGCCGAAAATTCACCCTTAACCCGTCCTCTTCCCTCCTTGCCAGCCAAAGGGGAACCGAGAACGGTTGGGCGTTCTTAAGCTCATTCTTGTATCTCACTCATTTTCAGGCAAGTGGTTTTCTACACTTATGAGCATTTTTTTCTTTTTTCCTGCCCCAAAAAGGAGAAATCGGTCACCAATGAGGTGATCTTGAGCAATGATTAACTGTGAATCGGTGATTTTTTCGTCGTTTAGATAGGCGCCTCCATTTTGAATTAGACGGACGGCCTCTCCTTTACTAGAAAAGAGACCTGTTTTAACGGCTATATCAACATATTTTTTCCCAAGCACTTCGACAAGTGGAAGTGCTGCATGGGGCATATCTGAGGAAATTTCTTGCAAGGTTTCTACATTAAGGGCGGCTTTTGAACCGGGGGCCGCAGCTTCTGTAACGCGCAGTGCTGTTTCAAGCCCTTCTTCTCCATGAATTAAACGGGTAAGTTCTTCTGCAAGGCGCTTTTGTGCGGTATTAGGTAGATAATCGGAGGACTGCATTTGCTTTTCATAAGTCAAAATCTCATCCATCGGCATAAAGGTAAGCATGCGCATTAGCTTAATCACATCTGCATCTGCTACGCGGACAAGATATTGATAGAATTGATAAGGAGAGCAGCGTTCGCTAGAGAGCCAAATTGCGCCTTCTTCACTTTTGCCAAATTTTTTTCCATCGCTACGGGTTAAAAGTGGGTAGGTCAATCCGTAGGCGTTATCCTGAGAGATTTTTCGGGTAAGCTCGATGCCAGCTGTGATATTCCCCCACTGATCGCTTCCTCCCATCTGAAGCATCACTTGATGCTGAGTGCGCAGATGATAAAAGTCGTAAGCTTGAAGAAGCTGGTAGCAAAATTCTGTAAAGCTCATCCCCTCTTCTGACTGAAGTCTAGAACGAACACTATCTTTACCGAGCATGATACCAACACGAACATGCTTTCCTATATCGCGTAAAAAATCGATGAAGGAGTAGGTTGCCATCCACTCATCATTATTAAAAAAAAGAGGCTTGACTGAAGGTGTGTTAAAATCGAGAACGGGTGCAAAATTTTTTTGAATCGCGGTGACATTTGCCTTAATCACTTGATCGTCAAGAAGAGGGCGCTCGCTACTTTTACCGGATGGATCACCAATACGTCCAGTAGCTCCACCTAAGACAATAACGGGAGTATGACCATACTTTTGAAACCAGCGGAGAATCACGATGCCAACAAGATTACCGAGATGGAGGCTGTCGGCCGTTGGATCAAATCCGATATAAACTCTAATGGGCTGTTTGACGATCTCTCTCAACTCTTCGCTTGTGAGAGCATCAATCAATCCCCTCTCGTGTAAACAATCGATAATTGTAGTCATAAGGGGCAGATTATAGAATAACTGTTCTTACTTAATCAAGATCGATTTTCAAATCTGCAGCGGGGACATTGGTCTTAAGTTGCTCGGCAAGAGCCACGATCTTTTGGCTGAGCTTGGCAGCATTTTGATTTTCATCGAAAAGAGAAATTGCTTTGGATCTGAGGACAACTCGTTGTGCAGCATGTCTTGCAATCCATCTGTGAATTTCAATTGTCTTTTTCTCAAGGGCTTGAGGAGTGATCATTTTATCGATAGATTCAAGCTGTTTTTTAAGCTTTTCCCGGGCTTTGCGAGTCTTTAAACTCTCCTCGGCAACCTCTTTTTTATTTTCTTTTTCCATAGATCTTCAGTCCGGTTAATCTATCCTCTTTGGCGATCATAGCGCCCTTAGATTTTCTTAACAAGAGGAATTTAAAAGGGATTTGGTGAATCAATAAATACGCAAGGAACGCCGAATTTACGCTCAAGATCTTTAAGTAGTCCAATAATGCCAACGCGCTCGGTTGCATAATGTCCA
>DAHVFY010000005.1 GCA_027316765.1 Parachlamydiales bacterium
TTCATAACAACAAAATCTACACAAAATGTGTAGATTTGTCCATAAATATCTACATTTTAGTCAGCAGTTGCCAACCCTCCTAATAAGAATTAGAACTAAAGTAAGTACACTCCTCCACTCGCACGCTTCGCTCAAACCATGCGGCTTGCGCTGGAAGCATAATGTCGAAACGGCTCCTTCATTGTTTAATTCTTATGTTCTATTTGGAAAAAACTCCATATTCTTGAAAATTTCGATCGCCTTATCACGGAGCACTAGGCCAGAGCGTATCAAGATCTAGCTCATAGATTTTCAACCTGCTCTAACCTATTGACAATGTACTTTGATGGGAATTGCTCAACATAGGTTTTAAGATGCTCTATCTGTTTTTGGATTTACTATCTTTTGGAGCAGGTGGAGGAGGCGTTTTTTGATTTTTAGGACACTTTGGGTTCGTGCATGCATAGATGTATTGTTTTCCACATTCCGAACAATATTTGTGGTAATCTAAAGAAAGAGCCAATTCTTGAGAGTTAGAAATATAACATCCTTGGTTATCCGAATGAAGAATTGGAATGCAGACAAAATCTACATCGTTAAGATTTACGAAAATCCCATTTTCTGTAGCGTGGATTTTGTCTGGGTTTAGGTAAATTTTTTCCTCTGAAAACCCTTTTACGCATCGATTTTCGTTTGCCATTATTTGCGAAAATGACTCATCATTCAATTCATGAATATTGTAAGCATGGCACAGACCTGTGGCTAACAGTCCTATCACCATAAGCACTTTTTTAATCATACGAAAACTCCTGTTGAGGTTGAATGTTCGAACATCTGCATATTTAAAAACTTATCTTCTTTTTACAGCAATCATTTTAATTTTTTCATCTTGTGGCAAACGCGAAGAGAGCTCTAAAAAGTATGATCTAACATCAGACGAAAGAGTATGGATGGAACAATTTTTCAAGACTTTCATGATTGACAATTCTGCGATCTTTACTCTGTGGGGAAGTAAGCCAATGACTTCAATTCCATTAATACATTATACGCAAGAAGAGATGGAGAACTGGTACAATTCTCTTCCTGAAGAAGAAAAGAAAAACGTCATAAAGGTTCCTCACAATAACTTTCCAGAGAATTGGAAAAAATGGGAAAAAATCAGCTCAAAATTTCCAATGGGGCGCTATCGACTGTTTAAAAAAGAGTTCCCAGAACAACCAAAAGTGGACTTGGTTTATTTTGCAGACATCCCAAAAATAGCCTTAACGCTAGAAAAATATTACGATATTTTCAAAAGGTATAAAGGAACGGATTTTGATCCCATTGCGGAGGCTTTTAATATAGACAAAGAATCATCATTCTTAAACGAAAATCTATTAAATTCTATCACAATCGGCCTCCTCTATGGGTTTGGATTGCAAAACTCCCTTTTTTTTGAGTGGAAGTACGATGGAACATTAAGCAATCATTATGGATTTCAAGAGTCATTACAATCTCACTTCAGTGATATTTCTTATTATGGAGGAGAATTAAGACATCTCAGAATTCCTGTTTTCGCGTCTTATTCCTTCTTAAAGGATCCCATCATCGAGAAGTATGAAAAAGAAAAAAGAGAGATACAGCAGATTTACAAGGGAAAGAACTTCCTCGATTTCACACTTCAACAAATGACGGCTGGTTTTTAAAAGCTGAGCAAAAAAAACCTGGCAGAGCCAGCCTACAGGAGTCCTTTCTGGCGGGCAGCTGTGCTATCCCGTCTGATGACCCGATTCGTCAAGAGTCGCTTTGAGTATTTTGAAGAAGAGCCATAAGCTGCTTTTGTAGCGCAGGCAAGTTTTGCTTCGTCGTATGCCAAATAACCTTGATATCAACACCAAAATACTCATGGATCAAAATATCGCGCAGGAATATCAGGATAAGAACGCTGAATAGCCAAAGGGATACTTTTACAGGCCTCGCCAATAATCTCAAAATTTCTCACGACTGCATCGATTACGAGCTCATTTTGTTTGAATTTCGCTAAGGTCATGCCATCCACATAACGTTCGATTTTTTCGACCGCTTTGAGAATATCTTGAACTCGAAACACCCACTGCCTAGAAGACATTCTTTGCCTCATGCAAAATTTGCTTCTTTAGGGCAGGATGCAGCGCATTTTTCGTTACCAAATCAACATCGCAATGAAGAAGTTCTTCAAGATAATTTTTAAGACCCATGAAACCAAATAGTCCTTTTTTTGCATCAAAATCAACGAGTATATCAATATCACTTTTAGCTGAGGCCTTGTTTCTAGCTACCGATCCAAAAAGAAAAAGCGAACGAGCGCCTAACCCTAAAAGATCTTTCTTATGCGCATTTAAGATCTTTTTTGCTTCTTTCAAGAGCATACTCCTCTCTCCTTTTCTTCCTTCTACCAACAAAACTAATTTCGTGAGCACTAAATTACAACAATCACTAAACAATAGCAAGAACCTCGCCTTCAATCATACATATCAATTGTTTAAATGGCGTATGATGATACTCCGGTCGTAAATAAACACCACGCTTGGCATGAACCACAATTGCATGAAGCCGTCCTTCTTTTGCTAATGCGATAGCTTCTTGCTTCGAGATCCACATGTTTGTAACCGAATCACCTACAAGAAACTCAAAAATCACTCTTTTTTTATTGAAATGAATACCAAGAATCTTTTTTACTTCAACATACTCTTCTCGACCCTCTCTCCATCCCTCGTGTTTTTTCATTGCGTCGAGTAAATTTTCATATTCTTCGTCATTCAAAGAGCGGATTGTGCGGTCCATATCAAATTTCGTAAAAAATCGGATAGCCTTTCTATAATTAATTACCTCTTCTGTATCAGGCACTCCAGGTTTAACGCCTGTGTACTTTCTCACAAACTCATTCAATGTTAAATCAATATATAAACTGCCTTCTTTTAGACGTTTTGCTTGAGCTCTTCGTCCAGTATCATAAGCTGGAAAAACGGCAAATCTATATTTTGTTCCCGCAATAATTCCAGCATACCCAATTGCACCATTTTGTCTGGCAAAATCACCTATTATAAGATTTCCCGGATTATTATTTCGCCAAGATCGAGTACTTGCTTGATTCACCGGTTCATCATCATACCTCTTCCAGTATCGGATCGATTTATTCCCCTCTTCGTCGTAGTAAATAACTGAATTATTTGGTCCATCTTCGGCTTTAACAAACGGCTTTTTATTTATCATCGTAGATACCCATGGCTTCAATTGCTATCGGTGTATGAATATGAAAAACTAATGTTCCTAAAAACCCCTCCACAACGACTTGCTTATTAGAAAAGGAAATGAGGTCATTATCTGAGTAGGGTGTAATAAGTTGCACCCATCCCCTTGCCTCTGCACTAAAAAGATCTTCCTCAGGAAGACATCCCGATATCGTCAACCTTTGAATTTCGGTCTCAGGAATTTCTAAAATCCAACGAGCCTCAGGTGCATCACCTTCTTCTAAGCTTTGAAAGTTTGGGACACCGGGAAAGATGTATTGGAAAATTCTGCCTTTGAGAGCAACAAATGGACACGATTCTTTTGCTCCTTCGACAGGCTCAAGATATTCTAGTTGAATATCACTTTTATCTGCCAAACAATAGATCGCATTTAGAGAAATCAAGAGCAGCATCGCATGTAGTAATGTTTTATTTACCAAAACACCCTCCTCGATTTTGCAAAAGTTTATTGTGATTAACAAGTCAATTCTTGTCATTATTTTTGTAAAATGAAACGAGAGGTTTTTGGGGAGACTCAGGGGAGGAGGCGAGAAGAGCTAAGGGTTTTTAGAGCCTCAGACTGAAGATGGTATGGGCAGGAGTCCTTTCTGGCGGGCGACTTCGTCGTCCCGTCCCGAAAGCCGGTTCGCGACAACCATGTCGCTTCACTTCGACTTCCTGACGGAAGACACGCAGGTGTCTTCCTTTCCAAGCAAAAAAAAACCTGGCAGAGCCAGGTTTTTTTATTTGCTCGGAACAGGAGTCGAACCTGCACGGGATTGCTCCCAAGAGATTTTAAGTCTCCAGTGTCTACCGTTCCACCATCCGAGCGAGGAATAAACTTTCGCTTCTCACTATGAAGTGAAAAGCGAAAGTTTAAAATGTTCTAACATTTGCTTCAAGAACTATATCGTGAAATAGTCATTATCGTCTTCTGAAACTCGATGTAGATGTGTCTCTGTACCGCTAGAAGCTTCTTCTTCCCCATCAGGACTTTCATCATCGGAATCTTTTTTCTTTTTATGTTTCTCTGACTCTATCGACTCGGAAAGAACATTTCCTTCAACATGTTCAGAAATTTTTTCTTTATACCGACTGATGGTTTCGGAGATGAGGGTGGGTGGTGGAGGGAATAAGGAAGAGAACATAGACGATGAAACTTGCGTTTCATCGCTTCCACCACCTCCTGGAGCAACAGACTCCGCTGAAACGTGTTGCGTTTCCTTAGAGGCACCTTCTGATGCTTGACGCTCCTCTTGAGGGGATCTTCTACCGCGACGATTGCGTCTGCGATCTCTTTTCCTATCCGACTTGGGAGCGGGAGCCGCTACGGGTGTTTCAGAAACAGACTCTGTCCCAGTTTCTTCTTCCACAACAGAAGCTGCTTCTACAGCCTCTTTAGAAGGCTGAGAAACCTGCCGCCCACCTCCAATCTTAATGGAGCGTTCAATATTCACATTTTTCAAAACAACTCGCGTCTCTTTAAGTTCCACAATCTCATAATCGCCGACAGGAACAAAAAAAGGCTTAGGACGCTCTAAAGAGCGGAAAAAAAAAGAATGTCCAAATGAAACAACTTCTACAGAATCTACATGATATTCTTCTTGACTCCCCCCCTTACTGTTGCGAACAACTAGGTTATAACCATCTTTGGGGGTAATAATGGTCTCTATAATCGGTTCTCGTGTAAAATTCACGTTTTCAATCCATGGTTAACTATTTATTTTCACGGGATGCCATAAATTTCAAAAGATCCACGACTCGAGTGGCATATCCCATTTCATTATCATACCAAGCGACTAATTTATAAAAACGGCTATTCAGTGCAATCCCTGCACCTTCATCAAAAATGCAAGAATAGCTGGTTCCGATAAAATCAGAAGACACAACCTCCTCATTGCAATGAAGAACAATCCCTTTCATAGGACCGTTTGCCGCTTTTTTCACGCTTGAGCAAATTTCCTCATAACTTGTATCTTTAGACAGTCTTACTGTTAGATCCACAACAGAGACATCTATTGTTGGGATGCGAAAAGCCATCCCTGTAAGCTTACCTTTTACTTCAGGAATGCATAGTCCAACAGCCTTTGCTGCGCCGGTAGATGCAGGAATAATATTAACACTCGCGCTTCTACCTCCCCGCCAATCTTTCCTAGAAGGTCCATCAACACTTGGTTGCGAAGCTGTAAGAGAGTGGACAGTTGTCATCAATCCTTCTTCGATACCAAACTCATCGAGAAGGATTTTGACAAGGGGTGCTAAACAATTTGTCGTGCACGATGCATTAGAAACAACAAAATCCGTCTTGGGACTAAATTTCTCATGGTTGACACCCATGACAAAAGTGGGAACATCGCCCTTAGCCGGGGCCGATATGAGCACTCTTTTTGCACCTGCCTGAATATGTTTATAAGCATCCTCAGCATGTGTAAAAAGCCCGGTTGATTCAATAACGTAATCAACTCCTAGCTCTTTCCAGGGCAACTTCAGCGGATCTTTTTCTGAAGTCACTCGTGTCTTCTTCCCATTTGCAATAATATTCTGCCCTTCAACACCCACTTCAAAGGGTGCTCTACGATGTACAGAATCATACTTTAACAAATAAGCAAGATTTTCTGGGGGAACGAGATCATTAATGGCAACAACCTCTATGTCACCCTCGTGGCGCTGCGCAATAAGACGAAAAGCGAGTCGACCTATTCGTCCGAATCCATTAATTGCAATTTTAAGTGGCATCTTCTCCTCCCTTCAGAGCTGGTAAGGGACATCATAAACGAAGAAAGAGTTTAGAGGAAACATTTGTTACTCCCTTCATACAAAGGGAGCAACAACCCTACAGAGGTAAATATTCTATATAACAGGTAGAAGCACTATCTCCCACACGGTTACCTTTTTGAATAATGCGTGTATAACCACCATTACGTTGCGCAAATCGCTCAGACAACCCGCCAAAAAGTTTCTTAATGACTTTACGATCACCATTGTATGCACTCTCATCACCAGCTTTAGCATCTCGTGCTTCTTTCGCTGTGAGTGAATTAAAAGTAATCATCAATTCAGCAATCGCCTTTCTTTTGCTTGCAAGAGTGTTCTTCTTTGCCAAGGTGATCATCCGATCTGCATGGCGTCTCAGTTCTTTTGCCTTCGTTACCGTAGTTTCAATTCTTTCATGTTCAATCAGCGATTTTAGCATGTTTGCAATCATGCATCTACGGTGAGAAGCTGTTCGCCCGATTTTAAATGTGTGCTTACGATGCCTCATATTGTTTCCATTCCTGCTTTTTCATTGAGATATTGCGCAATCAACGATTTCACATTATCTCTAGTAATGCCAAATTTATTTAAATCCATTCCCAAATAAAGACCCATTTCCTCTAATTTTGCTTTAATCTCATTTAGAGATTTTTTACCAAAATTACGGAATTTCAACATCTCAGACTCGGGCATAATCACAAGTTCTGCAATCGTATCGATATTAGCGCCAGCTAAACAGTTTGTAGAGCGAACGGATAACTCAATTTCATTAATCTTAAGAGCCAATTTCGCCATGAGTGCATCACGGTCTGTATTCGACTCCATCTCTCCTTTATCAAAGGAAATAGATAAAAATTTCAACTGTTCAAAAACTTGAAGATGCAAGATTCCTATTTGTGTTGAAAAAGAGAGTGCTTCCTCAGGAGTTACCCTACCATCTGTCTGCACCTCTAAAATAAGTCTGTCATAGTCTGTATCTTGACCAACACGCGTATTTTCTACATAATAGTTTACAAGCCGTACCGGAGAAAAAGCTGAGTCAATAACAATCTCATCAACCACTTTATCTGGGATAATGTGCCGTTCGGACGGGACATATCCTCGACCTATAGCAACTTTTAAATCCACTTTTTTAGTCATTGGTTTTGTGACGTTAAAAATCACCAAATTAGGATTGACAACCTCAAAATCTCTCTCATCAACGAGATCTTTTAAAGTTACTGGATATTGACCTTCATTCTTATCGATTAGATCTGCTGTGATTTCTAAAATTTTACTAACAATTCTAGGTTCTCTAGAGTGCGCTTCGTCATCCATAGGAAGTTTACGCAAAAGAGCACCTTTTAAATTAAGTACTATATGCGTCATATCTTCGATGATCCCCTCAACTGCCATGTACTCATGAGGGACGCCTTCTATACGTACAGAAATGATGGATGGCGATTCCATCGCAGTTAGCATAACTCTACGAAGTGCGTTACCTACAGTGTGTCCAAACCCACGTTCAAAAGGCTCTGCAATAAATCGTGTAAAAGTCGCCTTTTTAGTATTTTCATCAATTTTAATTTTTGTCGGCAATTCAAACTTGCCATACTTTACTGCCATGTATCTTCTCCTGTGCGTTTAAACTGATATTAGACACGTCGTCTCTTACGAGCACGGCATCCATTATGGGGAACAGGCGTTTTATCTCGTATTATTGTGATCATTAATCCAGAACTCTGAAGCCCTCTCACTGCAGACTCTCGCCCAGCTCCTGGTCCCTTTAAGTTAACTTCAACTTCTTTCATTCCAGCAGACATTGCCACTTTCGCAGCATCTTGTGCTGCCACTGTCGCAGCAAAAGCAGACGACTTTCTAGACCCCGAAAAATTAACTTTACCCGCTGACGCCCAAGAAATAACATTTCCGGAGAGGTCTGTGATTGCAATAATGGTATTATTAAACGTTGCTTTAACGTGAACAATTCCACTTGGAACATTTCGTTGAATCTTTTTTCTGACTTTCGCTCCTGTTTTCTTAACAACAGTTTTCTGTGTATCCTGTTTAGCCAAGGTTACTACTCCTATTTCTTCTTGTTAGCGACGGTTTTTCTCTTACCTTTTCTAGTGCGGGCATTTGTACGAGTCCTTTGACCTCTAACTGGGAGCCCTAAACGATGTCTCAATCCTCGGTAAGAATGGATACTGATTAATCGCTTTATATTATTTTGAATTTGTCGACGCAGATCCCCTTCGACGGTGTATTCAGATTGAAGGATTTCATTTAATTTAGCAACATCATCCTCGGTCAATTTATGAGCGCGCATATTTCGATCCAGTCCGAGTTTCTCAATAATTTCGTTGGAGCGCTTACGACCAACTCCGTAAATATAAGTTAAAGCTATCTCTAAACGCTTCTTCTCTGGGACATCTATCCCAATTATTCTTGGCATGTGAACATTCCTTTTTTAACCACAAAATTTATCAGAAGATTTCCTTAAATACAAGAACTATCAGCGCCCGCGTACGCGACCTCTCTTCATGAACCCCTCGTATCTCTTATTCAGCAAATGTGATTCGATCTGTTTTGTCGTATCTAACACAACGCCAACGAGAATCAACAAAGAAGTTCCACCAAAAAAATAAGTTATAGTCGCATCAACTCCTAACAATTTTCCTATAATAGTAGGTAAAATTGCAATTAAAGCCAAAAATACAGCCCCTACAAGCGTAATTTTGCTCATCGATGATTCAAGAAAATCTTGAGTAGGCTTCCCTTGACGAACTCCCGGAATAAAGGCTCCGTTCTTCTTCATGTCCGAAGCAATCTGCTCCGGATGAAACTGTGTTGCCGTCCAAAAGTACGTAAAAAACAGAATCAACCCAACATAAACAGTCATGTAGACCCACGTACCAGGAGAGATCATATTAGCCACTCTACCTAACCAGCTTTCATTTCCCACAAATTGCCCTAATGTTGCTGGAAACATTAGAAGGGAAGACGCAAAAATCACTGGTATAACACCAGCATAATTAATCTTTAACGGTATGTGAGCGCTGCCACCTTGCACTTCATGTCTACCCACAACACGTCTAGCATATTGAAGGGGAATTTTTCTCTGACCCTGAATAATCAATATTGTGCCAACAATGATCAACACGAACACACCACTTAACGCCACAAGAGATGAAAATGTTAACTGTCCAGGCTCTTGCGAATCTAAATTTAACTGGCGGATCACAGTCCCTAGCGTGGTAGGCAAAGAAGAAAGAATCCCGACGGTAATGATTAAACTAATTCCATTTCCAATCCCTTTCTCAGAAATCTGCTCTCCAATCCACATAAGAAGAATCGTTCCAGCTGTCATTGTAGCCATGACAATCAAAAAAAAGAGCCACGGGACACCAAAAGCCTGCACATCATAAAGTTCTGAAAGTATAATCCCTGGACTGCTGCTGTTTAATTTAATTGCATATTTGGCAAAAAGCCCAGCTTGAAAAAATGCAAGCCCAACCGTTAAAAGACGTATCCACTTACTTAACTTACGTCTACCCGCATCATTATTCTCTTTAATTTCCCTCTGCAAAGAAGGAACAAGAGCCACCATTAACTGCATGATAATAGAGGCTGAAATATAGGGCATAACACCAAGAGCTACAACTGTCATTTGTGCAAAAGCGCCGCCAGAGAAAATGTCCATTAACTGGAATAAATTTTGTCCGCCCCCTGTTGCATATCGAAATAAATCAGCAGCAGCTTGTCCATTAATACCAGGAACAGGTACATAAGCACCGGCCCGGCAAACAATTAGCATGAGTAGTGTAAAAACGATTTTCGCTTTTAGCTCAGATACAGATAAAATCTTTCTCAGTCCCTCGATCATCGCGACTCACATGTAAAAAAGGTTGGTCTCAGAACAGATATAAATTTGCGTTTTGTGCGTACGCAAAAAAATCAAATCTATACTCTGTCCTGATAAGGTTACTTCGTAACTATTTTAAAGGGTATCGACAATTTTTCAAGCTTTTCTTTTGCGCACTGTGAAAACGCATGCGCCTCAATTGTCACCTTTTTTGTGAGCTCGCCACCAGAAAGAATTTTAATAGCGTTAGTCGCTTGACGAGGTGCCAATCGCTTCTCTTTTAAAGTTTGATAATTGACAAGATCGCCGTCATTGAAATGTTCATCGATTTTACCAAGGTTAATCGCATAAACTTCGTTACGGAACCGATCATTACCAAATCCTCGGCAAGGAAGTTTCCTGTATAGGGGCAACTGACCACCTTCTCTTCCAAAATGATGCTTGTATCCTGAACGAGATTTATCTCCCTTCGCACCACGTCCACACGTTTTTCCGCGCTTGGAACCGACTCCACGTCCTACACGACGTGCTTTTTTTGTTGGTCTGTGGGTATTACCCAATGTTGATAAACTAATCATGCGGGTTGTCCTCTAATTTCAAGATTCTTTTTTCGATTTCTCAAAGCAAGAAGAGCTTTGAGGGTAGCGCGCACTTGGTTAAGAGGATTATTCGACCCAAAACTTTTAGAGACGACGTCCTTAACTCCACCTAATTCTAATACAGCTCTTACTTTTGATCCCGCAATCACCCCTGTTCCTTCACGAGCAGGCTTCAAAAGTACGCGCGCACCATCCCACTCGACAGTGATTTCATGAGGAATGGTTGTGCCTTCCATTTCAAAACTAAAGACATTTTTTCGCGCAGCTTCACCGCCCTTACGTATCGCATCTGAAACTTCATTAGCTTTGGCAAAGCCAAAACCTACACGACCTTTTCCATCGCCGATCAAAATAAGCGCGGAGAAACTAAATTTTCTTCCACCTTTTACCACTTTAGAGCAGCGGTTGATGTAGAGGACTTTTTCTTCAAACTCGGTGCCAAATTCCTCGGCATGATGACTCTGATTTTGCTTTGACATGTTCTATCCTTAAACTTAAAACTGCAGTCCTGCTTCACGTGCTGCACCAGCAAGCTCTTTAATAAGCCCGTGGTACTTATGTCGACCGCGATCAAAAACAACTGTTACGATTTGTTTTTGTTTTGCGAGGTCAGCGATCTTTGAGCCGACTAATTTTGCCGTCTCTTTTGATTTTTTCTTACCAATATCTTTATTCATTGTTCCAGCGCTAACGAGCGTAATCCCTTTTTCGTCATCTATAAGCTGCGCAGAGATATGAACATTTGTTTTACATACTGATAATCTAGGCTTATCCGCAGTGCCTCTCACTTGCTTTCTAACGCGCATTGCACGTTTTAGTCTCTGCCTATTGCGGACTTTAATTTGACTTTCCATAAGTTACCTTATATTACCCTTATTTACCCTTTGATGCTTTAGTCGCTTTTTGCCTTACTCGCTCGCCTTCATAACGAATCCCTTTTCCTTTATAGGGCTCTGGAGGGCGCATAGCTCTTACAGAAGCTGCAAATTGACCTACGATTTGCTTATTAATCCCTGTGATGCTAATCGTAACGCTCTTATCCACAGCCACTTGAACATCCTTAGGGATCGCAATTTTTGTAGGGTGCGAAAAACCTAACTGAAGGTCCAAAAAGTGTCCTTGCACAGCCGCACGATAACCAACGCCTACCATGGCAAGTTTCTTTTCAAAACCTTTGCTTACTCCGATCACCATGTTATTAATGGTAGCTCGGTATAACCCATGTTGAGTTCTCGGCATTTCCACATTTGAGTCAGCAACGACAACCAGTTTATCATTTTCAATTGCAATACTAATACCCTCTGCAGCAGGAAATGTTAGTGCTCCTTTCGGACCTGTCACTTTAATCTGTCCATCTGCAATTTTGACATCCACGCCCTTCGGCAAGGAGATAGGTGATTTTCCAAGTCGTGACATTAAATTCCTCTCTCTATTACTGGACCGTTACCATATAAGGCATAATATTTCGCCGCCCAAATTGTTATTACGAGCAGTCTCACCATCCAATATGCCTTTGGATGTAGACATAATAGCGACTCCCATGCCGCCAAGCACTCTTGGAATCTCTTTAGATCCAAGATAGCGTCGCAATCCTGGCTTCGATTTTCTCACAAGTCCTTGAATGACAGGGCTTCTTCCTTGAGTATATTTTAAAAATATACGCACCTGTCTTTTGGCGTCATTGACGATATAATTTTCTATAAAACCTTGATCTTGAAAGACCTTAAGAATGCTCAACTTCAATTTGCTGACATCTATGTCAACATATTTGTGTCGTGCATCTTTAGCATTTCGAATCCTTGTTAATAAATCTGATACTGGATCATGTCGTGCCATGTTTTAATCTGCCCTCTTAAAAGGTAATCCCAATAATTTTAGAAGTTCATAACACTCTTCATCTGTTTTTGCAGAAGTAACGAAAGAAATATTCATCCCTTGCGTTCTTTTTACTTCATCAAGGTTAATTTCTGGGTAGATCTGTTGATCTTCCAGTCCCAATGAGTAACATCCTCTTCCGTCACCTTTTTCAGGAAATCCGCGAAAATCGCGAATACGCGGCGAAACGATATTGCAAAAACGATCCATAAAATCATACATACGCTCACGGCGCAATGTAACTTTTAGACCGACTGCTTGTCCTTCACGTAATTTAAAATTCGCAATTGATTTTTTTGAACGCGTCACTATAGGCTTCTGTCCTGAAAGCAGCGCAAGCTCTTTCGTGCAGTCCTGAATTGCGTTTTTATCTTTTATCGCTTCAGCAATCCCCATACTGATGACAATCTTTTTTAACTGGGGAACTAGCATCGAATTGGAGTATGCAAACTTTTCTTGCAACGCCTTTCGAACTTCATTCTTATATTTTTGCTTTAACCTTGACATCGTTTACTTCTACTTTTTTTTGATCTGACGATGAATAACTTCTTTACCTGCATCGATGTAAAACAAAGTTTTGTTTTCACCGCTAGTTTTAACTTTTATTTTTACTGGCTTACCTTCTGCATTGCACAAGCTCACATTTGAAATGTGAACGGGCATTTCATATTCCATGATGCCAGAAGAACCAACGCGCGATTTTTGCTTAACGTGCTTTTTTCTTATATTAACACCCTGAACAACTATGCGGTCACCCTTACGAGAGAGCACGGAACCGCTTTTGCCTCGATCGTTACCGCTAATAACGACGACTCTGTCATCTTTTTTTATCCATTTACTCATATTGCTTCCTTAAATGACCTCTGGGGCAAGTGAACTAATTTTAATAAATCCCCCGTCGCGAACTTCTCGTGCCACAGGTCCAAAGATTCGAGTTCCTCGCGGATTATCTTTATCATCAATGATGACGCAACTATTATCATAAAAACGCAAGAAGGATCCATCAGCGCGACGAACATAGCTTTTTGTTCGGACAATCACTGCGCGCACAACATCTCCCTTCTTTACCGCCCCTCTTGGGTCAGCTTCTTTCACAGAGCATATAATGACATCGCCGATATGCGCATATCTTCGTCTAGAGCCGCCGAGGACTTTAAAACAACGTACACGCTTTGCTCCGGTATTATCTGCTACTTCAAGTTCACTTTCTTGCTGGATCATGTTCTTCTCACTCGGTGGCTATAAATTATGCTACGATTTCAAGGACTCTCCAGCGCTTAAGCTTGGAAAGTGGCCTTGTTTCAACAATTTTTACACGCTGCCCAACCTTAATATCATTGTTTTCTACGTGGGCGTAATATTTCTTAACGCGCATAATGGCTTTTTCAAAATGAGGGTGCTTGCATGTTCTTTCAACACGAACTGTCACCGTCTTTTGCATTTTGTTAGATACAACAACCCCTTCTTTGATCTTCCGGGAATTTCTTTCTTGATCGATCATTTTGTTGCACCTTTCTCTTTGATAATGGTTAACACTCTAGCCCGCGCTTTTTTCTTTTCTCGAATTAAATGGGGCTTTTCCATTTTTCTCGTTTGTCTAAACTCATTCATCAGATCATAAATCTCTTTTGAAAGATCTTGACTTAACACAACAAGTTCTTCTAGCGCTTGGTCTCTTATTTCTTGTTTTTTTAACATAACTAGACTCTTTCTACCCTTTCGACAAATCTCGTTTTAATTCCCAGCTTTGCGGCTGCTCTACGGAGAGCATCTTGAGCTAACTCCTTAGGCACATTCCCCACCTCAAAAAGTATGCGACCAGGTCTCACAACTGCAACCCAATGATCTGGAGCACCTTTACCTTTACCCATACGCGTTTCAGCAGGCTTTTTTGACACTGATTTATCTGGGAAAATACGTATCCACACTTTTCCACGGCGGTTAAAATGACGGTTAATAGCTACACGGCACGCTTCAATTTGATGGTTAGTAATACGTCCTCTTTCGAGGGCCTGCATCCCAAAATCACCAAAATCAACAAAGTTAGCAGCTTTGCTAAGGCCTGTATGATGGCCCTTTTGCATTTTTCTAAATTTCGTTCGTACTGGCATCAAGGCCATAGTTAGCCTCCCACAACTCTTGTTACGTGATCATCACCTTTATTAATCCACACTTTCACACCGATCGAGCCATAAGTTGTCTCTGCTCGCGCTGTTGCATAACCGATATCTGCTCTAATTGTTTGTAGAGGTATTCTTCCCTCTTTATACCATTCTGTCCGTGCGATCTCAGCTCCACCAATTCGGCCTGAAAGTTGTACCTTAATACCAGCTGCACCAGCATCCATAGACGCTTGCATTGCTTTTTTCATAATCCGACGGAAGGGAACTCGACGCTCCAACTGTTTTGAAATCGCTTCCGCAACAAGTTTTGCATCTAAGTCAGGGCGTTTAATTTCTTCTACTTCGATCCAAATCTCTTTGCCTGTCAGCTGTTTAAGCTCATTTTTCAGGACATCAATTTCTGCGCCTTTTTTACCAATCACCAACCCAGGACGCGCTGTGTGAATTGTTACCTCAATTTTCCCACTCATTCTTTTAATGGTAAACTCTGATGCACCAACACAGCATGGTTTAGAGATCAATGCTGCACGAATTTTTCGATCTTCACCAAGAAGAGGACCAAATTCTTGCTTATTTGCGTACCAAACAGACTTCCATTTCTTTCTTCTTGCCAATCGAAAACCGATTGGAGATGTTTTCTGACCCATATTCTCTCCTTATCCCGCTGCTACAACTATGGTGAAATGGCTTGTGCGCTTCATAACAGGTACGCGACCGCCTTTGCTTCGAGCTTTTGCCCTTTTCAATACCGGACCCGCATCTACACGAACTTCCTGCACTTTAAGGTCTCGTCTTTGAATTTCTAAGCTGTTCTCAGCATTAGCGACAGCACTATCTAGTGTTTTTTTAATAAGACGTCCAGCTCTCAGCTTGCAATATATTAGTTGCAAAGAAGCTTCTTCTACACTTTTGCCTCGAATTAAATCGGCAGCCAGCCTTGCTTTTCTAGGGCTAATGCGAATATATTTGGAATGTGCCCGGGCACTCTGCTTTGTCATTTTGCGCCTCCAGATGCAGCAGCCGGTGTTGCTGCCTTTTTAGATGCATGCCCCTTAAACATTCTTGTTGGAGAAAACTCGCCAAGACGATGTCCTACCATATTCTCAGAGACAAACACTGTAATAAACTTACGTCCATTGTGTACTTCAAAAGTGTGACCTACCATGTCAGGAAGTATCATCGACCTTCTTGACCAAGTCTTGATCGCCTTTTTGCTTCCCGCTTTATTTTGTTTTGACACTTTATCGAGTAAAAAATGGTCGACAAAGGGGCCTTTTCGTAACGATCTTCCCATAATTATTTCCTACGATCCTTTACAATCCACTTGTTAGATTTTTTCTTAGCACGAGTACGGAACCCTTTTGTATATTTCGCCCACGGTGTTTGAGGAATATATCCATTATGTTTACCTTCACCACCTCCGTGAGGGTGATCAACAGGATTCATCGCAGTACCGCGTACTGTTGGACGAACTCCCTTCCATCGCATACGGCCAGCCTTTCCTTCCATGCGAAGATTTCTCTCTGCATTAGAAACGGCCCCAAAAGTCGCCTTGCAGTCATCATTGACAAGCCGCACTTCTCCTGAAGGCATCTTAATTGTTGCATAACCACCGCTACGAGCCATAAGCTGAGCAGAAAGACCTGCTGAACGCACAAGCTTGCCGCCCCGTCCAGGATGCATTTCAATATTATGAACGACAGATCCCAAAGGCATATATTTCAACTTCATGCAGCAACCAATATCAAATGGAGGCTCTTCACTTGTTGAGACTTTATCTCCCGCTTTTAACCCTTGCGGAGCCAAAATGTATCTCTTCTCGCCATCTGAATAGTTAAGTAGAGCAATGTGAGCGGAACGATTTGGATCATATTCAACCGAAGCGACAACCGCAGGAATGTTTTCCTTGTCACGCTTGAAGTCGATTACACGATAAAACTTCTTGTGTCCACTACCGCGATGCCGACATGTGATGTGGCCATGATGATTACGGCCACCAGTGCTTTGCTTTTTTACAAGCAAGGGCTTGTGAGGAGAAACTGTCGCTCGTCCAACGCGGGTTAATTCCGCATTACTTGTTAGAACTAAATGGCGCTGACTCGGAGTGACAGGTCGAAACTTCTTTGTCATAATCTCTTAAAAACTCGTGTTAAATTTTATCGTCAATGCTGTCGCCGGCCTCGAAAGTCACAACAGCTTTTTTATATGCAGCTTTAAAACCTATTCTTCCACGCACTCTGCGCTCCTTAGGCCCAACATTGCTAGTATTTACAGCAACAACACGCACGCCTTTATCAGCATAAATCTCTTCGACCGCCTTTGCGATCTCGCACTTATTTGCTGTTTTAGCGACGATAAAAACAGATTTAGGGGAATTACACTTTTTTACGCATGGATTACTCGAGTTAAACTGTAGCTGTTCCATAACGCGGGCTTTTTCTGTTACATGTCGCCCTTTAATGATATCATAAGGTGATTTTTTTGACATAGTTTAAGCTTTTCCTCCCAAAATTACCATGAGCTCATCGAGAGCAGACTCCATAATCACCAAGTCTCCACCTACAGCAACATCGTAACCACTAAGATTAGACATCAACATAAAGTTAAGACGAGGAATATTACGAAGACTTTTTACAAACACTTCATATTTTTCAGAAGGAGAAACATCAGGAGTATGCGCACCCTCTCCTATGAAAAGAACTCTCTTTCCATCTAGATTGCGCTTTCCAATAAACCCTGCAACGTTTTTTGTCTTAGGAGCATCTAATGACTTGTATTGCAACACGTGCAATTGATTGCTCTGTATTTTTTCTGCAAGAAGATGCCGAATTGCAGCTCTTCGCTCTTTTTTATTGATGCGTACATGCATGTCGAATTTAGGTTTCGGCGCATGAACACGTCCACCACCCTTATACTGCGTTGCACCCAAATATCCCTGACGCGCTCTACCTGTTCCTTTTTGAGCATGCGGCTTTTGACCACTATGACAAACTTCGGTACGCGTTTTAGTATTTGCCGACCACTGTCTTGCGTTAGCACGCAAAGCGACCAAGTAGTCTTTGATCATTTGCGAATTAGCGGATGACTTAACGAGGTCATCGCTAATCGCTACCTCGCCCACTTCATTTCCTGCCATATCGTATTTCTTTAGACCAGCCACAATTGACTCTCCTCAGCGACTTATTTTTTTACTCGTTTTTTCTTAGATGCGGTCACGTAGACAAGAGAATTGCGCGCCCCAGGGACAGCTCCCGCTATAACGAGGACTTGCTTTGCTTCATCAATCTTGACCACTTGTAGATTCTCTACAGTCACTCTCTCTCCGCCCATGCGTCCTGACTTCTTTTGTCCTGGCAAACAACGGCCCGGAGATGATCTCATACCACACGATCCACCGTGGCGATGAAACCCAGAGCCATGAGACGCAGGACCACCAGCAAAGTGATGGCGCTTTATAACACCCTGATGTCCCTTTCCTTTAGAAATTGAACAAACATTAACATATGCAACATCTGCAAAGGAGGCAACAGTCACCTCTTGACCAACCTGATACTGCTCGACGTCGTCAACACGCGTTTCAGAAAGCTTTCTTCTCGGCTCAACATTGCCTTTCGCATAGTGCCCACGCATCGCTTTGCTAACATTTCTCAATTTTGGCGCCGTCACTTTAAAAGCTCCAAGCTGAACAGCATTATAGCCATCCACTTCAGCATTCTTGACTTGCGTGATTACATTAGCTTCGGCATGAATTACCGTACAAACGACAAGATTTCCTTTATCATCAAACAGTCTTGTCATTCCTGCTTTTTTTCCCATAAATTTCAGAGTCATACTTCTACACGTCCTTAGTCGGATGTTCCCTTCTCTGTGATCAACAACACCGTTGGCAAGACAAGCCAAGTGAAGAGCGCACCATATCTAGGTGCTTCACATTCATTCGCCCTTCATCGGGCTAAAGCGAACAGGCTAACAAAATTGCGATTTTCTACACAAACAATTTCGCATCCACTGCTCATTTTTCGAGTCTACACCAAAGCCCGAATTTTTCTCAAGAAATTATGGACAAATAAGGAATAACGACCAAGGTTACGATAAGCCCTACAAAAATCGCTATAGTGAAACATTCTTGAAATGTAAGCTCTACACTTACTCCATTGGAGGCTTGCTGCCGATTCTTACGATTTTTTAGATCAAAAACTCGACGAAACGTCTTAGTTAAATAGATCCCTAACTTCAAGGGCAGGCTAGCTCCACATGGCTGTCTTGGCATTCGGAGAATCATTACAACACATATAAGCAATACCGGCAATCAGAAAAGCTATCCCCGCCAAAACTAATACCCCAGATAGACCTGTAAAAAGGGCGTAACCGAGCAAAGCTGAAGCAAGCTCTAAAGCAAAATACGCAATAAAACAGAGCTCGCTCATTAGACTAAACGAAGTAAAAATAGCTTGATTTCTAGCAAAGGCTCTAAGCGGAGCTGGGCTATCAGGTCGATCAAGCTTCTCAAAAAATATAAGATCTTTAATACCGCTATAAATCCTGAAAATAGAAAATAGACAGCTCATTGACCTGTTAAAAATTGAAAAGATAAACTTTTCTTTACTAAAAACAGATCCTGGAATGCTACTAACCCATTCCATGATACCGGATGCACCCCAAACCACAAATAACTTATTAACAAAGACGCTTCTTCTTGCCTTCTCTTCCGCTCTCGCATTAAAAACTCTGGAAACACTCTTTTGAGTTTTTGCAGCTGAATTAACGCCAATTGCCCCCAAGGCCATGCTAAATGCCGACAAAACAGCTCCCATTAGCGTTCCATGAACACTACTTCCGCTTACGACACCTACAGTCATGCAAATCCTCCACACAGGTTACCAGACAAACATTTTTTTTCATCTTTATCAAAAAATCGACTTACAACAAAAAGGCCGAGACTTGTTGTGCGAATACCAAGTTGCACTGACGCCGCAACTGTACATCCTGCAAGCAAACAAAGTCCAAGTGTACAGTACATTAACAGTTTAATGATATTTTTAACTAAAGAAATTCCCCAGGCCACTTTTGCGGAGAGTAACTCTCTTTCTTCCCATCCTGAACGGGCAGTGGTCCAAAAAAGATGAAAAAGAACGGATCCCGAATAAACAGTTTCACATGTCGAAGAAAAAATTTTAGCGATTGCTACGGTCTTCCCTAAAAACTCAGCAGCAGTTTCTTTTAAACAACACCTGAAGCCTAACTCTGACATCTCTTCATTAATCCACACTATGGAAGTCGCACCTGCACCAAACGCCTTGATTCCATACGACGCTCTCTTCCAAATACAAAGTTCCGAATCAAAAAAAGCCAGCCCATTCGTAAGCGCTCGTGGAATATAAAATGGCGCTTTTATCGCCTTAACAACTCTACTGATCTCAGATGCAGCAGGATGACAATAAGCAACCCATTTTATTAACCGATAATTCTTAAAAAAGGATTTCGCAGAAGCTAATCGCTGGATATAATTTCCTTGAATCCTCTCTTTAGAAAAAGCGCTAACTGAGCTAAGCATATTCTACCATGGAAATATGCTTTTTCTTGTCTTCTACAAATCGATTCAAGAAAATATTTACAACAGTAACGCCTACATACAATCCAGAAATAGGAATTAAAATAAAAGCATATACAGAAAGAGAGGTTGCTACGAAAGAAAGAAGAGCAAAAAATGCCATTGCGACTGAAAGAACAGTTTTCACAACCGCCATTCCCTCTGCCCAGGTTTTAGAATAATAATAATTCTTTTGTTTGCTAGTCCTAGAACTCTCCATCTTTTGATAATTATCACTTACTTGCTCGATATGGGAGAAAAAACCAACTCCATCAACCACAACGGTAATTCCATCTGAAATTACCAGAGCAGCGACTAAAAATTTTCCAGCACGGATCAAATTCATCTTACCGAGCACACCCAAAGCGTCGCATCCATTGCCGACAAGAGAAAGCCCATCAAGAATAAGCACTTTAACGGAGTGCCCTTTATCTAACGGGAATTGGCGCACATCCTCTGAGATATCCATCATTTTAGATAAAATCTGAGGAAAGACAGCAACAGATGTCACTTTGCTTAGTGCATCTGCGCTGCCTCCGATGTTGCCTGTAAAAGTGCTAATGGCTCTAGAAATATCCCAGAGATCATCGCAATTTTTAAAACCTTGTATACAAGAATCTCTAGTCATTATTTTATCAGCTGTACTCTTTGAGGGGGTATGGATTGCACAAAAATTTTATCCCAAAACTTAGAACCAATCATCGTCACTAATGCAAAGGCAGGGAGCAGCACAAACGCCGCAGGATGAAATACAACACCAAACCAAAATGACACGAATAGAACAACAGCAAAAATCACGTAAGCTGCCGCTGTGCCGCTATCTAACCCCGCTTTTACACCTTTGACGGTCGCATATGTCAATGCATTTGTCGCTTCTTTATTTGCTCTTGTGCCCGACTTAGTATTATATTTAGTACGAAATGCACTAACGCCGCTCTTAATTTCTTGAGTAATATCTCGAACATTTTTTACACCTTGATCGCCAAACACAACGCCCATCCCCACAGGACCTAGACCTTTGACTACCGTTGTTGCCAATTTTGGGATATTGGTAGTCACATTCTTGAAGACAAAATCGTAAAGATCATTAGCAGGTCCACCAAGAGACAACACTTTTACGACAGCTTCTTTAGCATTATACAAGCTTGGCTTGTCAAAAAATTGCTGTCCCGCTGCACCGATTTTAGAAAAGGTTCCAGGAAACCCGGCTATCCCAATGACAAGTTTACCTGTGCCTGCAGCGCTTGTCACACTCGATTGAAGTGGTGTTTGCTCCACGCCGAGAAGATTTTTAATTTTGCCGATAGTTTCAATGGAAGAAAACGTTTTCCCTACAAGAAATAACGTATCAGTTTCTAACATGCCCCAAAGACGCCCGGGAACACCTGTCATCTGTAATCCACTCATATTCAACCTCTAAGTTATTAAAAATTGCTAAAAAGTATAGAAAGCATACGCTAAAGTTGTCTTTACGTACACTCTCAATCTTTTTTAGAAAAAACTTAAGTTAAAAAATATTTACTGAGTTATAACCGGATAAAAAATCTTTAATTAAAAGACTTTTCTTCCCCTCGAGCTGAACCTCGAGCAGACTAAGAGCTCTCTTGCCACAAGCAACGATCCACTCACGCTTATTAAAAACAAGATTTGTTTTTGGAACGCCTTCAAGATCAACTAACATGCTTTTTTTAATTTTAAGCCGTTTCATTTCTTTGCCCACTTGAACACGACACCAAGCACCTGGTTGTGGAGAAAGAGCGCGAATCTGATTGTGAATCTGCTCCGCGGATAGAGTCCAATTAATTTCTTCCTCGTTAGGTGAAATTTTAGGAGCGAAAGTAATTTTTGAACGATCCTGAGAAGTTTTATGAATATTTCCTCTCTCAAAATCTTTAATAACGGCACACAATAGGGGACACGCTAAAGAGCAAAGCCCTTCTTGCAAATCGCCTAAAGTCATTTCTTGAGAAACAGGAAGTTCTGCAGTAGCGATGACATCCCCAGCATCCATCTCAAGAACCATATCAATAATCGTGATTCCTGTCTTTTTGACCCCATCCATTAAAGCGCGCTGCATCGGGGCAGCCCCTCGGTACTCAGGAAGAAGACTGGCATGCACATTAATGCATCCCAACCGAGGAAGGGTCAGCACATTTTCTTTAATAATTTCACCGTATGCAACGACAACAAAAAGATCTGCCTGAAATTGTTTCAAAACCTCTACGAATTCAGCAGTTGACGCTTTTGCTGGCTGATATAAAGGAACTTGCGGACAAACATGCTGCGAGATTTCTTTTACGGGTGGAGACAGCACTTGTAACGATCTTCCACGAGGTTTATCGGGGCGAGTCACAATTGCGATAACGTCAACACTTTGCTCAACAAGGTAAGAAAGAAGCTTAGCTGCAAAAGAAGATGTGCCAAAAAAAATAATTTTTAGCTTAGACATTTTCTTCTAACAATTCTTCAATTTCCTCTTCCTGTTCTTGAAAAGCACCCTGAAGCCCGATAAGGCCTCTTTTTGAATTTCGACAAAAATCAACCCAGTGCTGTACATGAGGTGTCAAAGGAATTTCATTTTCAACTTTTTCTAACGCCTCTTCCAGGTGCAATCCTGAACGGTACGTTAACTTGAATGCCTTGTAAAGATCTTTGCGAATTTCGTAAGCAAAATGATTGCGTTTTAACCCGATAATATTAAGACCACCCAATTTATAAGGAGACCCGGCTCCGATTGTATAAGGGGGAACATCATGAGTAACGCGGCTAAATCCTCCCACCATGGCATATCGACCAATACGCGAAAACTGGTGAATAGGTGTCACACCACCAATGATAGCATGATCTTCTACGATGACGTGCCCAGCCAACATTGCACCATTGGACATAATCACATGATCTCCGACAACGCAGTTATGCGCAACATGGCAAGATGCCATGATTAAGCAATGATCTCCAACTTGAACTACAGAATTCTCCTGACACGAAGAGTTAATGGTTGCAAATTCACGAATTTCGCAATATTTCCCAATCTTAACAAAAGTCTTCTCGCCTCGAAATTTCAGATCCTGTGTCTTTGTTCCAATACTTGCGAAAGGCCATATGGTCGTCCCTTCGCCGATGGTCGTATGACCATCAATATAAACATGAGATTTAATAACAACGTTATCTTCTAAAATAACGGTGCCTTTGATGACTGCATATGCTTCGATTGTGACATTTTCTCCAATCTTAGCGCCAGTTTCTACAATTGCAGTTGGATGAATATTAGACATTAGAATTCCAATTCTTTTATATTTATTCAGAACTTAATTGCTCTTTACTAACTAAAGCAAATCCAATTTCAGCTTCAGCCGCCAAATGATCGCCAACCATCGCCCTCGCTTGAATCTTACCTCCCTTACTGCTGATATGCACAGCTTTAGCGTGCAACATCAAAACATCTCCGGGAACCACGGGTCGACGAAACTTGGCATTATTTACGCTCATTAAGAGAGCAATTTTTTCTTGATGACCTTTTTGATGCACAAGTATTCCACCGGTCTGCGCCAATGCTTCTAAGATGAGCACACCAGGCATAATCGGAATGCCGGGAAAATGGCCCTGAAAAAACTGCTCATTAGCTGTTACATTTTTCTGGCCAACAATCAAATTGTCAGCTAAATTCAAAGTGACAATCCTATCAACCAAAAGAAATGGATAGCGATGTGGCAATATCTTTAGAATCTCTTTCACATCAAAAACGATATTTTGACTTGGGGCTTCCGTGGTCATCAGAAATTCTCCATTTTAATAGCTTTCAGCAATTCTCGCGCCAATGCATGATTCGAAGCATGCCCCGAACGTATAGCAATAATATGCGCCGAAAAAAAACAACCCATTAAAGCAAGATCTCCGATAAGATCTAAAACTTTATGGCGTACCATTTCATCTGGAAATCGAATGCCCTCAGGATTGAGAACTTCATCGCCTTTAATAATAATACCATTTTGCAAACTGCCACCTTTAATGAATTTTTTTTCAATTAAAGGCATCACTTCTTCATACAGCGAAAATGTCCTACAAGGTGCAATGTTAGAGACAAATATCTCTTTATCGATTTTAGAGGAATAAAACTGGCTACGTAGAAAAGAGGAGTGGGGATAATGCAAGGTGTAGCTAATACGATATTCTGTAGAAGGAAGGGCCACGAGTTGGACCTCATCGTGACTATAGCAAACAGGAGATGTCAAAGTATAGACCGGAACCTCAACATCTAACTCACAAATACCAGCCTTTTCAATAAGCTCAATAAAAGGAAGAGAGCTGCCATCTAAAATAGGAACTTCGGGGCCTGAAAGCTCAATAACTACGTTTGTAATTCCACATGCATGCAAAGCTGCCATCAAGTGCTCTATCGTCTGAACGGCAAACTCGCCCTTCTGGAGCATTGTACATCTAGATGAGGAAACGAGATGATCGAGATCAGATGGAACTACCACCCTTTGAGGAGTATCTGTTCTTACAAAAAAAATTCCTATTTCCTTCTCTGAAGGAAGTAGACGCAACGTCACTTTTTCGCCTGTGAATAAACCAACCCCATCGATAGATACCGGATTTTGAACAGTGCACTGCCTTCTTTTTAATGAGGGTTTGACCCCACATTTCTCTTCTAAATTTCTTGTTTTGCACGCAACAGGCAAAGCTTAAACCCCAAGCTAATTATATCGATTTTAGAACCTACGTTCTGATAAGAAGTTAGCTGACTTGAAGCTTTTTGAGCAAGATGATTTCTTTTGTAAAAAAATAATTTACACTCAGAAACAGGACCAAAAAAAGAAAACTCAATCCAATGATTGCCGCGTCTCCCCAAAAAGTGTAAAGTGTTCTTCTACAATTAAGACTCAAGTTTGTTGAAAGAACTCCCGATGTCCCCTCAAAAACAGCAATCGTTCTACCCAAACTATCAACTGCTGCAGTGATTCCACTATTACAAGCTCGTAATAGAGGGATTCCGTTTTCTACAGCACGAATTCGTCCCAAGTCAAAATGTTGCAATGGAAGACGAGACGAAGGATACCAATTATCATTGGTCAAATTGATAAAAAGTTCTGCGCCCTGAAGCCTACTTTCTCTCATGAGGCTGGGAAACGTCTCTTCATAGCAGATCGAAATAGCAAAAGGAACTGGGCCTTGAAAAACTTTGGCGCTAGTGCCATGAGTAAAAAAGTCTGAAATGCCATAAGATGCAACAAGGGGTTTCAGCCAAGAAAAAGGCAGATATTCCGCTAAAGGAACCAAAATTCTTTTTTCATATCGATAATATCCCTCAAACTTTGGGGATAAATAATACCCCGCGGCGTAATATTTTTTTTCATCAATGTCTTTACCGTCTAGTCCTGCAATAACATTTGTTTGATAGTGGTGTGATAAAGCTCTAAGCCAAAATAAATTTGAAACCTTTTCATCCCCGCTTTCCAAAGACGCAATCCCTTCTTGAGTTAAAATGTTTTTTACGCTCCCTATGTTGTATATTCGATCTTCGGCTGCAAAAGGAAGCGCTGATTCTGGAAGAATAATAAAATCCCATGCCTCTTTTTCTTTCTCTTTCAAATAGTGAATAATTCGCTGCCACTGGACGTAGGGGGAAATATACGCACTTACCCTCCCGCCAAACAGCGATTTTTCTGAGGGCAAAAGACCTGTTTGAACAAGTGCCACCTTAAGCTCTCTTGTATCTCCATGGGAATAATATAACAAATGGATAGCGCCAAAAAGATAAGGGAAAAGAGCAAATCCTCCCCACATGTAAAAACGTCTTGATAGCAAACACAAGTTAACCAACATCACCCAAAAACTAAGACCTAAAATCCCAAAAACAGCAGCAAATTGCATCGAATACAAAGACGCAGAGAGGGCAAGACCTACTGGATTAAATGAAAATCCACACAAAATATGCATTCTTGCCCATTCCATGAGGGTCCAAAGGGAGGCAACCCCCAAAACGGTCCACAGATTTAACGGTTTTTTTAATAAAAATGTAATGACACCAAATTGTAGCCCAAGCCAAAAACTAAGCCCGAGCCAAATAAAAAGAATGTAAATTCCTTGAAACTCTATCGCTGTCATCCAAGAAAGCTGAACGAGCTGAACAGCAAAAAACCAAGCGGTCCCAATCCAAAAACGCCCCTGATTGGTTCTCCAAAAAAGAGCATATCCAAACAAAGCTGCGCAAGGGCCAAGTAAGGGGCACCAAGAAGTCTGTCCGAAAGCTACAATCAAAAAACTAAGCAGTATCCCTAAAAAACAAATCATTTAGAAGGCAATTTTGCACAGCTTTTGCCTTTATTTCCACCAGTTCCTAGAGCAAGCACGATAAAAAGTCCGCCGAAAATACTGAGATTTTTCAGAAACATGGTCATTTGAAGTTCACGATCACTGCCCTCAAGCAGCCAATAGTGATGAAACAAAAATGTCGTGGGAATTAAAAAGAGGATCAAAAGAAATGCTCCCAATCGAGCACGAATTCCTAAAAAAATCAGCAACCCGCCCACAATTTCAAATGTCATAGCAAGCCCAAGCAGCTCTCGTGACCAAGGAAGCGCTGCTGTAATCATTTGATACATCACTTCATTCCCCTGTATGAGGATATTTAAATTATTCATCGTAGTCGTAACAGTCTGTTCCATCTCATGCCAGTTAAGAAATTTACTCACTCCAGATAAAATGAAAATAACACTAAGACACATTCTACCGATTGCTGCAATTAGGGCACGTAGAGCATTCATATTCTTTTCTCCTTTTCCCTCAAGATCGCATAAGTTGATTTTTTATACAAAGAAGTGGTGACGTCTCCAATAATATATCCAAGTAGAGACAATATAATATTGGCAATTTCTTGTGGAAACCCAAGAGGATACAAACGAAATAAACAAAAACCCAATGCTCCACAAAAAACAGAGCCGATAGCAGAAATAAAACTCCCTTTCTTTTTGAATAAAGCAAAAACAAGAGGAATAAAAAGGCAACTCACAGAGAGCTCATAGCTCTGAATTAACAATCCAATAATATTATCAAAGCAAAATGCAAAAAAAACAGCTGTAATCGAAATAATACACGTGATCCCTTGAGCAACACGCACTGGATTCACACGCTCAAAAAATGTCCATTTAAAATCGTTTGACACATTGGAACTGATCGCATTGATCAACGAGGTCGCTGTAGAGATAATTGCGACTAATATCGCGCATCCTACAATCGACGTCATGAAAGGATTCGTTGTTTTTGTAATGATTGTCATTAATACACTTCCACCTTCTGGAATTTTCAAATCAATAGCCTTGGCCAAACAACCTAAAAATACGGGTACAACACAAATGATCATTGTTCCCATTGCTGCAAACCAAGTAGCTTTTGATACTGTTCGGGGAGATGCTGCTGCAAAACAACGCTGTCCCATATCTTGTTCAATGAACATGAAACACAAGGGCATTAAAAACCACCCGCACCATTTCGAAGATACGCGAACAAAACTATCCAATTGAGGCATTGGCATCATTGAAGTTTCTGCATTCGAAAAGATAATAAACGCAAAAGAAAACAAAAAAACAACGGAAAAAAAAGCAGCCTGTATGAGATCTGTAGAAATGACCGCTTTTAATCCTCCTTGCACGGTATACAAAATCACAACCGCCCAAAAAGCAATAAAAAAAGGAGTATTATTTAAGCCAAGGCTGATCAAAAACTTACTGGAAGCGATAATCTGTGCAATCAAAATCATAAACAAGGAAATCACAGACAAAATAGATGCAATCTTTCTAAGCAATGCAGATCGGTATACCACCTCAAAAATTTGAGCCACTGTCGACACTTGAAATGATGCCAATTTTCTGCCAATACCAGCTCCTAGCAAAATTAATCCAAGAACCGTTCCAAATGAATAAAAAAGAACGGGCCATCCAAATTGAAACGCCTCTTCTGCTGCGCCCAAAATAGTGCCGCCTCCTATTTGAGTGGCAAGAAATGTCATCATTAGGGGAATAACTCGAACACTCTTTCCTGCTAAAAAATAGTCTTCTCTGGACTGCACATTTTTTGATGCACGTCGTCCCATCAACCAGCACAGCAATTGAAGTCCAAAAAGTAAAAAAATAAAAACAATCTTATCCATCTTACCAATCCTTAATTTTTGATTAAAAAATATTTTCAACATTAATACTGAAATATAATGTTAAAATCTAAAAACAACTTAAATATTTGAAAAATGACAAGGATTAATGAGCGAGATGCTCATGATGATGGAAATGAAAAGAAAAAACAGAGATGAATGAAAGCGCCCTAGAAAAGCTCCATTGGGACAACCGCACTGTTTTCATAATTTTCTCCTAGCAAACTGACATGCCCTTAAGGGTACTTATTCTATACATTAAAAAACAAGAGCATTTTTCAGATAGACCTGATACAATCGACCCACTCATGAATAAATTTAGAGAACAACACATTTTCAGCATTTTTCATTCCTACGAATCATCTACGCTTCCCTTAGATGTTTTTTTAAGAAATTATTTTAGAGAACATAAATCCATTGGTTCTAAAGACAGACGTTACATTGCTGAAACAGTCTACGGCATCATGCGCTGGAGAGGACTTTTAGATTATCTGGCTAAAAAACCCACCTCCTGGGAAACCCGTTATGCTTGTTATACGCATATAACTCCCCAGGAATATGCTCACAAAGAAGAAATTCCCGTTCATATTCGAGCAAGTTTTCCAAAAAAATTTTTTCAACTCATCCAAGAAAGCTATGGGGAGAGCAAAGCCCTTACATTATGTCAAATTAGCAACACCCCAGCTCCAACAACCATAAGAGCTAATCTTCTCAAAACTACAAGAGATGCTCTTATCGACACTTGGAAAAATTTATACTATGTCACTCCCACTTTACATGCATCTTGTGGAATCACCTTTCAGCGTAAAATCAATTTTTTTGACACGCCTGAATTCAAAGAAGGATTTTTCGAAGTTCAAGATGAAGGAAGTCAGCTTGTTGCAGATCTTGTAAAGGCTCTTCCCAAACAGCAAGTTCTAGATTATTGCGCAGGATCGGGAGGAAAAACTTTGGCTTTTGCTCCTAAGATGCAAAATAAAGGAGTGATCTACCTCCATGATATTCGTTCCCATGCTCTTGAAGAAGCAAAAAAAAGGCTCAGACGCGCTGGAATTCAAAATGCTCAGCTTTTATATCCCGATGACAAGAACAAAGCCAAACTGAAGGGAAAAATGGATTGGGTCTTAGTAGACGTCCCTTGCAGCGGAACGGGAACTTTGCGTCGTAATCCCGATATGAAATGGAAATTTGATGTTGCTCGTTTAGAACCACTTCTTCAAGAACAACGTATGATTTTTGAAGAAGCTCTTGAATTTTTAGCTCCTGGAGGAAGAATCGTTTATGTAACCTGTAGTATTTTACCCCAAGAAAATGAGCAACAAATCCGCTTCTTTGAAAAAAAATTTCAATTAACCGCAGAAGCACCTCCTTTTATCTCCCTTCCTTCAATAGGGGGCATGGATGGTTTCTTTGCGGCTGTACTAAAAACAAGTTAATTTGTAGACTACTCAGTATGAAACTATTCACTCTCATTCTCAGTCTTTTTTTTACACCGGTCTTTGCAGAAGAAGACTTCGGCTTTATTCCTCGTAAAGAGGAACATCAAATCGTGATTAATAACAGAATACTTGCTCAAGTAAATGACAAAACCATTTCTGTTCTGGACCTTGTCAAAAAAATGGACGTTTTCTTGTCTCGCAATTACCCAAAGGCGCTTGAAGATTCTGCTTCTCGCTTTCAATTCTATTCCTCTAACTGGCGCACGCTCTTAGAGCAAATGATCGATCAAGAACTAATTCTTGCCGATAGCCATGAAAAAGAGATCAAAGCAACTGATGCTGAAATTCGAGAACAAATGATGGAGCGCTTTGGTCCCAACATCATGTCTACTCTAGATAAATTGGGCATGACTTATGAAGAAGCGCGTACGATGGTCTCATCCGATCTTGTTGTTCAGAAAATGACCTGGTACCGAGTCAATAATAAAGCATTGCTAAAAGTGAATTCCGTTGACGTCAAAAAAGCCTATCTTGCCTTTTGCGAACAGAATCCTCCTACTGAAGAATGGCAATACCAGGTACTATCCATTCGAGCTGACTCAAAAGAAAAAAGCGAAGAGATCGCAAAACAAGCGCATGCCCTTTTGGAAGCGCGCACCTCTACGCTCTCTTCTATCCCCGAGATCTTAATCGCCGAGCATCCTAACGTTTCTATCACCGTTTCACAAGACTACAATGTAACTAGTAAAACGGTATCCCCAACTCACAAAGAAGTATTAACAGCTCTTTCTCCATTCACTTTTAGTGACCCTGTAGCTCAAGTCAGCAGAGTAGGAACAGGAGGTACAGTTTATAGAATTTTCTTCTTAAAAGAGTATGCTTTCACTCCCACTCCCTCTTTTGATCAATTAGCGGACAAACTACAAGAACAACTATTACAGCAATCAATTGCAAAAGAGACAGTCTCTTATATCGGGCGACTGCGCAATCATTTTGGCTTCGATGCCGATTACGCAAAAGAAATGGCACCAAGCAATTTCGAACCTTTTGCAATGCGTTAAGAGTTGGTATGTCTATTTTTCGGCCAACTGAACTTCGTGCCTTTCTTGAAGAACTCGGAATCTCTGCAAAAAAAAGCCTCTCACAAAATTTTCTGATCGATGGCAATATTTTAGATAAAATCTGTGCACTTGCAGAGATTGAACCGGGCGATCAAGTTTTGGAAATTGGGCCCGGACCCGGGGCGCTCACGGAAGCTCTTCTAAAAAGAGGGGCACACGTTACTGCAATCGAAATGGATAGCATTTTCGCAACGCATTTAAAACGCCTTGGAAACAATCTGAATGTGATCGAAGGAGATTTTCTAACACTTCCTCTAGAACCCCTATTAACAACAAAAAGCAAACGGTTCAAAGTTGTTGCCAATCTTCCCTATCAGATTACGACACCAATTCTGGCAAAACTCGCCCCTATGCACGCTCTCATTTCCTCCATTACTGCTATGGTACAAAAAGAAGTTGCTAAACGATTTGTTGCAAAACCAAATACTCAAGACTACAGTTCCTTCACTCTATTCTTAGAGTACTACGGCAAAACTGTATATGGATTCACCGTTGAACCCACGTGCTTCTATCCACGTCCAAATGTGCAATCAGCTGTTTGCCGCATCGATCTTTTTCCACCACCTTCGCCACCCTCAGATACTTTTTTTCAACTGACTAGGACCGCCTTTCAACAAAGACGAAAAATGCTACGCGCCTCACTCAAAACACTTTTTACCGCAGAGAAAATCGAATCAGCTCTTGAAGCACTACACTTAAAGCCCACCACCCGCCCCGAAGAGCTCTCTCTACAAGATTTTATTGCTCTTTTTTACGCGCTTACGAAAGACAACAAAAATTAGAGTCAGGGCAATTGCTAAAAATAGGTAAGCCCCTTTCAATGAAGGGCTTGATAAAACTTCAGCAGCACGCACAAAAAAAGTTTTTTCAAGCGTATTTGCTGCAAATAAGGGAACCGATCTAATCAATTGTTGATCTGCTCCAACTAAATATAGTTGTCCAACACAATCCCCTTTTACAATAGGTAAAGAGAGTGCGCCATTCCACTCGATTGTGACATTACAAACCGGCTCCTCTGCCGGGTAATACTCAATTACAAGATCTTCCTGAAGGACAGCCGAAAGAGGATCCCTAGCACCTTGAATGTTCTGAGTAAAGCGATCATATCCCTTAGCAAATAACGTGCGTATAACCTTCTCTTGAGAAAAAGCTGCCTCAAACAACTTAACCGCATCCTGAAAATTATTCTCACTTTTAGGAGCCTGAAAAAGAACTGTGATCAATGTACGCCCTTCGTGCTCAGCGGCTCCGATAAAGGTATGACCTGCATGAAAAATATATCCTGTCTTTCCACCAATTGCTTTAGCATAATAATTACGGCCCGGCTTGAGAAGACGATTAGTATTCACAAAAATCGATTCCTCCTGCTTGTTCGTTTTAGGACGAGGATATCGAACAGTTCCAAAAACCTCTCGAAACGAAGAGTTTTTTAAAGCAATCTGAGTCAACTTGGCCATATCATGCACGGTTGTGTAATGTTCAGGATGAAAAAGTCCATGAGGGTTACTAAAATGCGTATTCTTTAAACCAAGAGAGAGCAGAAAAAGATTAAATTCTTCCATAAATCGAGGGATACTTCCTGAAATATGCTCCGCAATAACATTGGCAGCATCATTGCCGGAACGAAGGATCAGTCCATAAAGCAAAGCTCTAAGAGACATCTCCTCTCCAATTTTCAATCCAATATTTGTCCCTTCAGGTTCTAGTCTATAAGAAGGTTCGCCACTGCCCGGGGCTTGTCTGCGCGATGCATGCACCGTCCTCACGCTATCGGCCGTTGCGATGGCCACCTCATCAAGACGATCAAGCGTTCTTTCCAAAGCGTAGAGCAAAGTGGCAACTTTTGTTGTACTTGCCGGGTAAAGGCGGCGGTGCCCCTCTTTTTCAAAAAGAATAACCCCTGTATCTGCATTAATAAGAATTGCACCGGTTGCCGAGACATCAACTTTAAGCTGCTTGGCCTCAATTACTAACGAAAAAGTAATGAAAATAAAAACAAAGAAAATACGCATATCTTGTCTTACATCTTTCAAAAAAGAAGAAAAATGGTCAATATCAAGTTTTTGATTGATAACACTTGACAAGGGTGCCTTTTGAAAGATAAACTAATACGTAGGAGGGGTAAACTATGATTAATCCCGTTCAGCTCGAAGAAGCTTTCAAAGAATTTTCCCAGGATATGCATAAATGGGCTCCCGACGGCGTTATTTCAGTGGACCTACAGCTCCTTGAACAATTGGGGCTACTGAACAACGAAAAGATCGATCATTCAACAGCCGACGCCCTTACACACTTTTTCCATGTCATCGAGACTGTCGACAAGGTCACATTGTTTAACGAACAATTCGCCATCTGGATCGTTCCTCATAATATTGATGACAATACCTCCACCGTCGTTTACATCGCTTTAATGCAAGGCAATATTCCTCATTTAGAAATTGTATTCACGACTGCAGGAGTTTATAACACTCCAAAATACATTTTAAAAATTCTCGAGCATTTCTTAAGCGAAGTTCTTGATACCGAAGCGATCATCTCTTCCATCGGCAAAAAAACCTCATAGTCGCTAATCACCTAAATTTTTTGTTTTGAATTGTTTTTCTTGGGCGCTTTTCAAGTGGAAGGAGTATATCCTAAAGAAAGAGTGAATTTAGAATCGAACTGGGTTTGATCCAATGCATTAAACGCTGCAAGACTTGTCAGACATGGCTTAAAACGAATAAGCTCTGGAAGTTCTGTAGGATCCAATAAATTTTGATCAGGGTGAAAATCTACAACGATTAATTTTTTAATAGCGCCTTGTTTTTCTTTTTGAAAATATCCGTGCATGCGAGCACCATTTTCATGAAGAACCACACAATACCCGCTGTCGATCCATGTGACGATATCTATCATAAAATTATTCCCAGATGTGGCTAAGGGAATCACGCCTTTACGATGTAAATCTAAAAATTCTTCAGACTCGAGCATTTTAAGAATTTCTGTCGATGCCTTTGCTCCATTTTTGAACAACAAGGCAATTGCTATCTTATTTTTTTCGGCAACAGCGCCGCTTAACGGAGAAATCCCTCGCCGACAATCGTCTTTTCCATTAACATCCGCTCCAGCTTTAAGTAAAGTTTCAATGACAGCTCCCGTCTGATCGCTTTCTGCAGCAAACGCAAGGGGAGTCTTTCCTTCATAATTTGACAAATGCACAGAAGCTCCCTGATCTAGAAAAAAAGAAATAAGTTCCACCCTCTGATGACAGATCGCTAAATGAAGCGCTGTAAATCCTAAAGCATTTACATGATTGAGATCGTAGCTATTCTCAATAATGAAATCCTTCACGAGATTAGTATGTCCAAATCTAATGGCCCTAAACAAGTATTCGCTATTGCAGTCCTGAGTTTCCTTTCGGATCGGACTGTATGTGGGAACTCGTGAAGATTCTTTAAAAAGCAGCTGAGTTCGTAAATAAGTATAGAGCGTTTTATCCCCATAAAATCGCTTTTCGAAAGAATCGTCGGGCGGCATTGGAAAATCAAATCCGCGAGTATCTTCTTCTTGCGACGATCGGCTAAAGCTAATAAAACTTCCCGATGCTGCAATTTCCAAAGTTCTCTTATCAGTTAGATCAAAAACCTTAGAGTATTGCATCGGCAGTATACATGTTGTCGTCATTTGACGTTGCAACATAAAACTATCATGACTTCTAACTCTAGAAGTTACGCTCACTAGAAAAGGCACTTTCATATCAAAAAGCAATTGAATTGTCCGCACTCGTGAACCCACTATAGAAAGAGGATCAGAAAAGTCATCTGTAAAAGGAATATTTCTGCAGTGTTTAAACATGCTTTCATTTTTATATGTGAAATGAAATTGATCAAAAAGAAACACTCCCCGTCCTGGACGCAATATATCATGGACTTGCATCACCATAGATACAGCATCGACACAATGACACAGTGTCCACGTTGATATACATAACTCTAATTTTCCTTCAATTTTCAACCCTTTCCTTTGGAACTCCTTAACAAGATGCTCTATTTTAATTGCACCCCATTTATACAGCTTGCATCGACCTACTTCCTCTTCTTGGAATTCCCAACCATTCGGCTCGCCTCTAACTCCAATAATATGAACTTTAATCCCTTCAGGTAAATTTGCTTGCTGATTTATAAATTGCGCGCAGCCATTTACCCAAGAAAAATTTCCTGCCCCTAGATCTAATGCATAAAAATTCTTTTGTTTTTTTGGGGCATTTTGAATCATTTTTGCAAAGAGTTCATGCTCATTAATCTCAAAAAGGTGATAACTCTTTTGGCCATTGTAAGCCCATGAACGGTGAGAATTTCGCACATCATTAAAAGCCACATCAATATAGGCCTCAACAAAACCTGGTCTTTCGTTATAATTTAAATTAGAAATAACAGACATTATAAACACATAGATATTAAATTGAATATATTAATTGTATTTAATATAATAATTAAAAACAAACTATTCTTATCTATCTACAGATCAGTTGTTTAGTGACTGTGAGAATGTTGTAGGGGTGTTGCCGTTCATAATGGACCTCGTCCATAAGCTGGCGAATGAAGAAAATACCAAGCCCTCCCTCTTCCTGCTCTTCGATCGAAATATCAGAAGATATTTTGTTGGATCGTAACAAAGGATTAAAGGAGGCTCCTTTATCCATGATTGTGAAAGCGATTCTCTCGCTTGGATATTCATTACAAATCAGTTCAATCGTTCCTTTATCATCCTTATAAGCATAACTGATGATATTAACGAGCGCTTCTTCCATAGCAAGCTGGATTTTCTTAGACTCGACAGGAGCAAATCCCATTCTATCAACGTGTGTAGAAATCCACTCCATCATCTGATCGAGCATCTCTAATTGGGCTTGGAAAATTACCCGATCCATAATGTAATCCATAAACTACACTATGATTTCTCATATAAAATACCGTCAATAATTTTTTGGGAAAGGATTCGAAAAAGTGGGACATTTGCATCATCTTGAGCCCCTTCTATAGAATCGAGCTGACCTAAAGAGAAATCGAGCACTATTTGTGGTTTTCCTTGCGCGTCAATAAAAGCCAGTTCTCGAATCGAATCGGGATCCACATAATCATAGTCAACATATGCCGTTACGACCTCAGGACCTACAACCACTGCACCTGATACTTGATCAACAAGAATGATCTCAACTGTCATTGTGCGTCTATCTTCTGTCGGCATCAGACGTTTTCGAATTCTTCCCGTTGTATCGTCTCGATGATGACGATATCCTATTTTTGTATTTTCATTAGAAACGACATTAACTTTAAGAAGCAACTCACCACCGCTCTGTACGGGACTAAATACCCCAGATGCAGCAAGTGCTCGAATAAGTTCATCTGTAAATTTGCCCTCAAAATCTCCTAAAATATAGGGAACAGTCACTGTCTTTCCCTGCAAAGAAGCTCCCTCTTCTTGAAAGCTATAATGGCATCCCGCTAAGAGAAGAAGTAAAACAAATATTCTCACTTGAACCTATCCCACTATAGATTTTCTGTCGATTTTTCGCGCGATAGATTCTTAGCATTTTTTTGTAGCTTTTCTTGGCATTTTCTAGCTGTGTTTGTGTCAGGATAACTTGCAATGATCTTATTATAATAAATTTCGGCAGCTTTGTTTCTTTTGGTTTTTTCAAAAAAACAACCCGTTTCATAAAGACTCTTTGCATAAACTTCTTGCATCTCTAAAAACATGCTCTCAGCGACTCGAATTTTTTCATCGCTTGGAAAATCAGAACGGAATTTGCGCAAATTAATTGTAGCCAAATCAAGTAAGTCAGGATCGGGAAATTCCTCTGTCGCTTGTGTCAGATACACTTCTCCAACGCTAACATAGCTCTCTGGAGATAACTTGTGTTTAGGAAATCTGCGAATAATGGTTTGAAAAGCTTCAATACAGGATTTATATTCTCTCATCTGAAAAAGCAGGGAAGCCTTGCCAAAAAGAGCCTTTGCAGCCAATTCATGATGAGGAAGAGCTGCTACAACTTCATCAAAAATTTCGATTGCCTCCTCATTAGCGGGAATCCATTTAGGCATGATTTTCAACCCTAAGAGATGTTTTTTATCGCCTTCTTGAAACTGTTTAGCAATTGAATATTTATACTCGATCGCTTCTTCAAAATGTTTTGGTGTTACAGACGCTTTTAGATAAGACGAAAGCTTTTTATTTGCAGAATCCAACTCTCCTGAATGAAAATAACCAACTCCAAGAAAAAATTGTGCTTCTTCAGCAAATGGAGTTCGAGGAAAATTTTTCAACACAATACGGGCTTGTTGAATAAGCGCTGGCCATTGTTCTGTTTTGTGCGCTTCAAGAACTGCACTATAATGCTCTTGCACAGATTGCGTTGCCATTGTCTCTTTATTTACAAGTTTACCGTCTTGAACTGTATAAGCAGCACATCCTATAGAATTTGCAACTGAAAAGAAAACCGCGCATATAAAAAATTGTAATCTCATATTATTAACTCACATGTATATCTTTTAAAAAAGAAAAAGAGCGCAACTTATCTTCTAAACTTGAACTGACTTCAACACCCCACTTGGAATCTATCAAAACACCGCCAATTTTTCCTTCACCATTGAGAAACTCAATATGTATAGAAGTTGTCCCAGGACAGGCGCGAAATAACTTTTTAAATTCCAAAATATGACTAAAACGAACAGAATCCGCATCAACTTTTAGTACGAGCTTAAGCGGTTGGGGCGCTGGCTTTTTTGCTTCTGCCGAGGGGCGCTTAGAAGAAAAATTTTTATCTTTATAATCATTCATTTTTGCCTGCCGTTTAGCGCGATCAAAGGCGTGATCACACGCAGTAATCATCGCTTCATCAACTTTTGTTAAATCATCTAGCCATCGACACTGTAATTTGAGCTCATTCTCTTGCTTTTCCACTTGCAAGACTGCATAAACAATTTGACTTTCAACGAAAAGAGGATGCTTTTCCTCATACAAGTCACTCCATACAGGAACTTCAAATCTATCAACTCCATCTCCAATCGTCAATATTGCAAACTTTCGCTGATTTTTTGCTGATATTTTAATAGCAACTGATTCAATAATAAATGCCGCTCTAAATACGTTATCAGAGTTCATTTCAGAAATTTGACTTAAGGGAACGCAGGATAATCTTTGCAAATAAACACGGTATTCATCAAGCGGATGTCCTGTGATATAAAAGCCGAGAAGTTCATTTTCTCTTCGTAAAATTTTCTGACGCGATACTTGCTCTTTTTCTTTAGGAGGCGTTAAAAATCGGTTTTCCTCTGAATCTCCCATAAGAGAAAAAAGGTTCAAAATACCACGTGCGGAGTCTTTTTGCTCTCTTGATGCCGCAAGATAGATCGGATCAACACTTTCAATTAAAGCTTGACGCGACCATTTTGTAAAATCAAAACAACCAGCTTCAATAAGGTGTTCTACAACTTTTTTCCCCACTTTACGCACATCAATTCTCTTAATAAAATCATAAAGGGAACCAAAACAACCTTTTTGATTGCGCTCTTCAACAATCGACTCTACAACACCCTCTCCAACACCCTTAATTCCAGTCATTGCAAATCGGATTCCTTGAGCTGTAGCAATAAACTCCTTTCCCGATTCATTAATATCAGGTGGTAGAACTGCAATGCCCATTGACTGGGATTCTCGAATGATTTTTGCAACTTTTGTAATATCATCCCGATCGCATGTCATCAAGGCTGCCATCCACTCTTTGGGATAATTTGCCTTAAGATACGCTGTTACATAACTTAAATAAGCATATGCTGCAGCATGAGATTTATTAAATCCATAAGATGCAAATTTTTCAACTTTATCAAAGATGCGCATCGACGTCTCTTCATCAATTCCATTTTGGAGAGCGCCTGTTCGAAACTTCTCTCTTTGTCTTGCCATTTCTTCATGATCTTTTTTTCCCATGGCGCGTCGCAAGACATCGCCTTCTCCCAAAGAATAATTTGCAAGACGACTAGCAATTTGCATCACCTGCTCTTGATACACCATGATCCCATAAGTTTCAGAAAGGATATCGGCCATTAAAGGATGATCAATCTCTATTGCCTCTTTTCCATGCTTTCTATTAATGAAAGAAGGAATCATTTCCATCGGACCTGGACGATAAAGAGATCCAACAGCGATGATCTCTTCAAATTTATCAATATGTAGCTGTCTTGTCAGATCCTGCATACCACCAGATTCTAACTGAAAAAGACCCAGCGTTTTTCCCTGATTGAGTAACTTATACGTCATCTGATCTTCTAAATCCAAGTTCACCCAATCAATAAAAATCCCTGTGCTTTTTTGAACCGCATTGACTGCATATTGAATTGATGTCAATGTCTTAAGACCCAAAAAGTCAATCTTCAGCATACCAACTGCTTCCACAGGCTTCATCGAAAACTGAGTGACTACCATTTCAGAATCTTTGGCAACAGCAACAGGAACGCGTTCCATAATGGGATCCGCAGAAACAATAAGCCCCGCTGCGTGGATACCGGTATTACGAATACATCCTTCTAATGTCTTAGCAATATCAATCAATTCGCGCACTTCTGGATCTGTTTGATACTGTGAGCGCAAGTCTGGATCTACCTCAAGCGCTTTTTCTAAAGTAATATTGAGCTCTTCAGGTACAAGCTTAGCAATAGCATTGACTTTGACAAGAGGGACGCTAAGGACCCTACCAACATCTTTGATCGCCATCTTAGCTTTCATCGTACCGAAGGTAATGATCTGAGCAACTTTATCTTTCCCGTATTTGTTAAGCGTATATTCAATCACCTCCGATCTTCTATCCATGCAAATATCAACGTCGATATCGGGATACGAAATTCTTTCTGGGTTAATAAATCGCTCAAAGAATAAATTTAGTCGCAATGGTTCAATATCCGTGATCTCGATCAAATAAAGAATAATGGAACCTACGCCAGACCCCCTACCCGGTCCCATTGGAATTCCTTGTGCTTTTGCCCAAGCGATGAAATCGTAAACAATAAGCAGGTAATCGCACATCCCCTTTGAGGTAATCAAATTAAGCTCGTATTCAAGCCGCTCACGCACAATTTGCATAGGGTCTGCTTGTGGATACTTTTCCTTTACTTTTGCTAGGCGTTCGGCGGTATAACGCTTTTGAATTCCCTTTTCACACAACTCTCTCAAAAAATTTTCCGATTCAGCAGCTCGCATTTCTTGCGTATATTCTTTTTCTTCAAGAGCCGGGGGAACAAAGACGGGATAAAATTTGGCTTTAAAATCAAAATCAAATGAACATTTCTCCGCAACAATCCGTGTATTTTGGACAGCTTCGGGGATATCAACAAAAAGAGCTTGCATCTCTTGAGGAGATTTAAAATAGTATTCATGAGAAGAGAGGACTTGTCGCTTCGGATTGAGAACACGTACTTTTGGGTTTCCTTGAGAATCTTTTTCCCAAATTTCACAAGGCTCACCCGATTGTATATTCATCAGAATTTCATGCGCTCTCCAATCACTTCTCTCAACATAACGCGTATCATTTGCTGCAACGCAAGCAATGCCTAGTTGCTCTCCGATGGGCTTGAGCCTAGCAATCACCTTTTCTTGATTTTTTATATAAGTTCTATGTTGTTCAAGAAGCCAGGTTTCCTTATCCATTCGGTCTGCGTCAATATCCTCCTCAGACATCTGATGGCGCAAAAATTCAAAATAGTAATCCTCTTTAAAAAGATCCTGATACCATTTGATTTCTGACAAAAGCTCTTCATCCGATCCATGAATTGCAAGATGAGCAACGCGCCCCTGTATTCCACCTGAAAGACAGATAAGACCTTCACTATATCTTGAAAGAAGCTCCTTATCAATGCGCGGAGTATAA
>DAHVFY010000060.1 GCA_027316765.1 Parachlamydiales bacterium
CCGATATTTACTTTCATAACAACAAAATCTACACAAAATGTGTAGATTTGTCCATAAATATCTACATTTTAGTCAGCAGTTGCCAACCCAACTTGTCCCCTATTTTGCCCAACAGGCTATCTGCAGCAGCGGTTTTTGAGAAATTTTTTGACCAATTAAGTTGAACTCAAGCCCGAAAAGACTTATCTTTTAAAAGAAGAAGAACATCTGACACCCATCCTTCTCATGAAAGGCATGGGATGCTAAATGATCGACAGTCTGCAGAAAACCATTTGAGGAGTAGACTATGAAATCCTGGTACAGAAAAACGATTGCTTTATTAGCCCTTGCCACCATGCTGCAGGCACAAGCAGATAATAAGATAGCGACAGGTAACTTTGATATCACCATTCCCGTGGTGAACTTGCAAGATTTCTACAATCCCAAAACGCATGACCAATTTGTCGCTCAAATAGCAGACGCCCTAAAGGAAGTAGGATTTTTTGCGGTCATTAATTCAGGGGTCGATAGCTCAGTGCTTGAAACCGCATATACAGCAGCGCAAGAATTCTTTCGACTGGACTTAGCTACCAAACTACGGCTATTTGATCCGGCAACCAATGGACAACGGGGTTACATTGCAGGAGAATCTGCTAAAGGGCAAAAATTTGCAGATTTTAAAGAGTTTTATCACATCGGAAGGGAAAATTCTGCAGTCTATGGTTATTACCCCAATATTTGGCCAGAAGATTTTGCCTTGCAAGAGCCTCTTTCTGCCCTGTATCACGCTTTGGAAATGTGTAAAGTGCCTCTTGAGCAAGCAATGGCAGAAGCAATAGGGATGCCTCTTCATTTTCTCACAGCCATGACGGAAAAAGGCGATAGTTTAATGCGTGCGATCCACTATCCTGCAAATCCTCCTGTCGATCAAGTTTGGGCGGCGGAACATACGGATATCGACCTGTTCACGATTTTGCCGAGGGCCACAGCCGACGGGCTTCAAGTGCGAAATAAAGAAGGAGTATGGATTAATGTGCGCGTTCCAGAAAATGCTTTTATTGTAAATGGCGGCGACATGCTGGAGAATCTCACTAATGGGGAATTTCGCAGCGGTCCTCATCGAGTTGTTGCCCTTAACGACAACCAAGAACGTTTTTCGATTGTACACTTCATCCACCCAAGAGCTAGCGATCGATTGGATCCCCTTCCACAATGCATCTCCCGCACCGGTGGGATACGCAAATATGCGGAAGCAACGCGCTGGGAATTATTAGAAGAACGTCTGGCAGATCTTGGTCTCGCTTCTTTCGATATGCTTAAAGATCTTGCGACAAATGGTCTCATGGAGCGGCTCATTGCGGTGGGGCGAGCCAGTCCAAAGGCGATGGCTCGATTGAAAGACGAAGGCCTTGCCAGCGATGCTGTCCTTAAGGAACTCGCTCGCCTAGAACAAACCCCAAATCCTTGACCATTGATTTAGAGGCAGAAGTGGTCAATTGGGTTTAAAGTTTTTTACCATCATGATAATTTGAGAATGTGTTTTGCGAGTTTCTGCAATTCTCCCCTGTAAAAATAAAGCGGCTTGGTTCTCAGTCATTAATCTAGAATTTTAAATATAGCAATTTTATAAAACCTTTTATTTACATAATCATTGGAGGCATTTTGTTGATAAATCACGTTGAAGCAGTTATTACCAAAAAAAATGAAACCGAATGTGTAACGGTTATAGCTGTGGGCTCGACAAATCCACTAAAAATTCGAGCCGTTAAGGAATCTGTAGACAATGCTGACACTGATGTAATCGGATGCTCCGCTTCTTCAAATGTTCGCTCGCAACCCCTTTCAGAGGAAGAAACGAGAGAAGGCGCAATAACCCGAGCCAAAGATTGTCTAAATAAAACGAATGCTGAACTTGGAATAGGGTTAGAGGCCGGTGTTTTTTTCTTGGATGATGACGTCTATTTGTGTCACTTTGGTGCTCTAGTTGATAGAAACAATAATATATATCTTACAAACGGTCCTATGATCTTGCTTCCCAGAGAATTTCGAAATGATTTGCTTGCAGGACACACCCTAGAAGAAATTATGCATCATTCAACAGGAATTGAAAACCTGGGCTCCAAAAATGGTGCAGTCGGCATCTTCACCAAAAATCGTTTAAATCGCGAGCAGGTATTAAAAGACATTGCAAAGGTGCTACTTGCCCAATATCATTATTATTCAGCTTTTACCTTACCAAATTTCTGACCTAAAGGAGATTTTAAGAGATCATAGCTATTAAAAAAACTTAAAGCATTACATGAGCCTCAACTGGTCATTCACCATTGAGCAGGAAATCCACAAAGGCAAGCACTACTATATCATACGGGTCACAGATGCAGCGACCGTCGAAGAGGGCATGAAAGAGATCCAAGAAGCCACTGAGGGAGCGATTAAGCTTTATCTAAAAAATAAAGAACCTGTCCCCGAGCCGATCAGGAAGGAACAATTTAAAGGCAATATCGCCTATAGGACTACTAGTGAACGACACTATCACATAGCCAAAGCTGCAAAAGAAATGCACAAGTCGATCAGCAAAACACTTGATGAGCTAATCGATGCCGGTCTAGAGAAGTTGAACCTGTCTGTTCATTGAGTAGCTGACTCTAGACCGATCTTAGTCTATCCCCAAGAATTTTAGAAACCTGGTCTAGACAAGGTTCAAAAGGTACAAAAGCATGACTTGAGAACAGTTCAAAAGCTCCATTAAGAGTCCTTCCAAGAGTTGTTAATAATTGAAAAATGCGGGCGGCCAGTACTTCGAAGGGGAGATTAAACCACATGACATAGCCTCAATAGAATCAATGACTTAAATGTCGCTTAATTCTACTGGCCTCACCCCTTTTGCGCCAGTTTAATCTGGCCAAGTGCGTAAAATTTGCGTAATTCAACCCCGCGATTGACATATGTCAAATACTCTGCTACAATGAATAGTATTGAAGGAATGGAATGACTTTTTGGACTGTGAGCTTTTCTAGAGAAGCTGGGAAGCAGTATGAAAAACTCAAAAAAAACGGGTCTAGGCCATCTATTAATGACGTAATAGATTTGCTCGTGCTCGATCTTCAACGCAATGGCCCACAACTCTCTGACTGACCACACTTTGGAGCATTGGCAACAGAGCATTTCCATTGTCACCTACGGAAAGGGCGACCGACTTATGTCACTTGCTGGAAGGTTATAGATAAAAAAACTAAACGGATTGAGGTGTATTATGTCGGCTCGCACGAAGCAGCGCCCTACTAACCAACAGCCAGTCTATAAAGTGATCATCGAAATGCCTGGCAAAACGAAAAGATCGACCTTTGTCTCCGCTAAGTATTTGGATAAACTCGAAGCATTTTTGGAAAAGTATGGCGAATCTGATTCTATCCCCTGGGAAGATCTCGCTAAAGACCGCATCGCCAAATACAAAAAATCTGGTTTAGCACTTCGTGGAGCTAGATACCGCGAAGGCCTATCCCAAAAAGAGCTCGCTAAGCGTACCGGCATTAGCCAAGAAAACATTTCTAGAATGGAAAATGGAAAAAGAGCCATCGGTGAACAAGTCGCAAAAAAGCTCGCCAAGGTTCTCCGCATCGACTTTGAACTCTTAGTAAACAACGGTTAGCAATGGAAAAATTTCCAAAATTCGCCTAGCGAAGCCGGTGGTTATAAAAAAGGCTTATCGATTGGTTGCCTATCAATTTATAGGGTGTTTTTACAACTACCGGCTTCGCTAGAGAGCACAGAGGACATAGAGAAAAGGCATTTGAAACCAATGCAATGTCCGGCATTACATGTTAAGAACCACCCCACGTACTAAAATTAACCATATTCCAGTCAGGATAATTATCTTCTTTCTTTTCTTTTTGATAAACAACAACTACTTTACTTAATGATAAATCCTTATTTTGTAATTTGAGATCAGAAATTTCTCTATCCTTTTCAACTATTGCAGCGTTCAAAATGTTTATTTTATTCACTTGAGCGGTAGATGTTTTAGTTAACGCATCATATTTAGCTTCTAGATCGCTAACTCTCGAAGAAAGACAGCGAATCTGCTTTGACTGGTTATCCGTAATTTCAGTAAGCTTCCGAATAACTTCTTCATTACTTTTAATAGTTTTTTCATAGACTTGACTTTGTTTCTCCAAATTAGAAATAATGGTATTCAGACGACTCTCTAAAGATATTGCTTCTTTCCTTGAGTTATCTTGATTGATAATTTTACGAGAAACATCATACGCATTGGATGCATTTACCGAATGATTAGTATAAGATGTTGTACTGATACAACCTTCAAAAGGCGCCGCATAGCTGCTGTTTGTGTTATCTAAAGACTCTGAAAATTCTAAATTCCCTATAGTCGTGCTCATAAAAACTCCACAGTTAAGAAAAATTTTTCAACTCAACATCGGCAGTAACATACCGACAGGTTAAATCATACATACACAGAGCCTTACCAACAACTGAATTTTTTCTTTACAGAATCTTCTTGATCTAGATAACAGATAGAGTTTACTATAAATGACCGAGCATTTGTCTTATGCATGGCAGTGAATAGTCTTTTACCTTTACAGGTAGGAGCTTACCGTGGCGTTGAAATCCAGTTTAAAGTCATATTTACAGATCGCTTTAACTTGGGGATTGCTATCAAGTCCTTTCCTATCTATGTATTCTGCAGAACGACATAATCATCTTTCTTATTCACAACAATCGATCCGTATTTTGCCTGAGCGCCTTCTTTAAGATGCGACCCCTATAAGACAGATTATTTTTTACATACCCCTAAAACTGCTGGGACCAATCTTGATAACCTCGCATGTTCGGTAAGCAGCATTGAACTACTTCGGCGAGCGGGAATAGGATAGCCCCTCTGCCCGTTGCAACGTTTAATGTGTGTTGATTAAGAACTACGTTCACCTGTTCAATCAAACGCTTTCCAAAATAGTTGAAGAATGAACAGCTTTGCTCTCCATATTGAGACGCTGCCCGATCGAATACTTCACTCACCCATCTTTTATGATCGCTCATATACCTCTGAATTAGTGATTACCCCATGTTGCTTTAGAAGATGTTTTAGACCCAGAATATAATCACCCTCACCCGCTTGTTTAACAAGAGAACGCAGAGCGTTCCACTCCTCCCACATTCCCTCTCCTTTTCTTTTCCATAATGCAGAGGCTAAATTTGGGTCTATGTTGGCATAAGCTGTAACAAGGCCATCTACATCTTTCTGCAAAACTTCGGGTAAATGACATCCCGGTCCGTAGTAAACCTTCAAAGATTGGTCTTTCTTTATTCGAAGAAGTTTCTCAAAATATCCTAGATCACCGGAAGAATCTTTAATCCCGAGAATACGTTTCTCGGAAGACAGGATCTCTACTTGTTCGACAGGGAAGAATTCGCCAGAAGTGATGGCAGGATTGTTATATAGAACAAAATTGCCCTGAGAAGCAGATAAAAGCTCTTCTACCACCTCCAAACCATTCCCTCCCCATAAATGAGGAACTACAACTCCAGTCGAGCCTCCCTCTTCATACGCCGCGCGCATCAACTCTATAGAATCCATTAAGTTTGCAGCAGCAAGTCCAACCAGTACGGGCACCCTATCTCGAAGGTATTTCGTAGTTGCTGTTATGAGCTCAAGCCTTTGCTTTTGACCTAACTTTAAGGTTTCGCCTGTCGTACCCAGGATAAAAACCGCAGAAACACCTCCCTCTACCACATGCTCCAATAGGGAATACAAGTCTGCAAAATTACATGGCGTGACAAGTGGAACGATAATGCCAGGTGGCAATTGTGATGTCTCATTTATCATTTTTAATCTCCCTGAGTTCTTTAGAAAGAGTTATTAGTTCTTCTTGCGGTGAAACAGCTCTACTGCCCGGTCTATAAAGAAACTCTCGCGGTTCATACATCGTAATACCTGCATCACTCTCACTTCTTGGTACAATATGCAAATGAAAATGGGGTACTGTCTGGCCCGCTACTACCCCTTCATTCCATGCAAAGTTAAAACCTTTTGCATGAACAACCTTTTTTAATTTTTCACAGATGATTTGCTTGAGTTTTAACAGATCTGCCCAGATTTCAAAACCCAACTCACTGCTAAGAGCAATCGGCAGTTTTGGGCAAATCAACGTGTGTCATCGACAATAACCATGTTAGACAACCACCCTTCTTTTTCGTCTGAGTCTGATCAAAGGGCGGATCTTTAACTTTTGAGACCGAAGCGACCACAAGTCAACAGCCATTTGTGCATTTAGCCAAAAGTCAGGTGTCGTCTCAAAAGCAGCAGCAAGCTTGAGTGCCATTTCAGGTGTAACACTCACCTTTTCATTTACGATTCGATTAATCACCTTGTAATCACAGCCCAGATGCTCAGCGAGCTCCTTCTGCGTTAACCCCAGTGGCTTCAAAAATTCCTCGCTCAGGATCTCTCCTGGTGTAGTCGGCTTCCTCTTCATAATCCCCTCCTCAATGATAATCAATAATCCGCACATCGTACGGTTGATTATCCCATCGAAATACAATCCGCCATTGTTCATTGATCCGGATGCTATAACATCCCTTCAAATCTCCGATTAAAGCCTCCAACTGATTACCCGGCGGGCTTCGCAAGTCTTTTAACTCACACGCATAATGTAGCATATCGAGCTTTCGTCGCACAATCGCCCTTACACTTGCCCATCCTTTCCTCGAAGGCGCTTTTCCATTCTTAAAAAAAACCTCAGCATCTTCATCCTGAAAGGACCGTATAACCATCTTCAATTGCCCATTAAACTATATATACCTCAACAAGGTATACTACACAACCGATAATTTTCAAGAAAAAATTCGATGAAAGGATAAGAAAGCTCACGAATTGGCGAAATGGGGGCGGTCAGACTCGAGCTGACGGACTCCGAAGAGGAGGGATTTACAGTCCTCGGGGATCCCATTCACGACAATACCACACAACACTTATCAATCTAAAAATCAATGAGTTACATCATAAAATCTCTCATTAACTTTTGGGTTGAATTGAGAATTATTGCTTAATGCTGTCCCATTTTCGTCGCTTCTACTTGACAGGTCGATATCATTTTTGATATCATGAAGATATGAGCAAATTGCAGAAGCTGACTCAGCGCATCCTGGAAGGACAGGACATCTCTTACAAAGAAACGGAGAGCCTCCTTCTGAGGTTGGGGTTTCAAGTGGAAATTCGCGGCTCTCATCACATATTTAGAAAGAGCGGATATCCACGAAATGTTTCCATCAAACGCAGACCTCAGCTTTTGCCTTACCAAATTTCTGATTTAAAGGAGGTTTTAAGAGATCATGGCTACTAAAAAAGACTTAAAATATTACATGAATCTCAACTGGTCATTTACCATTGAGCAGGAAACCCACAAAGGCAAGCACTACTACATCATTCGAGTTAATGAGCTTCCTGGGGTTTGCACAGATGCTGAGACTGTTGAAGAAGGTATGAAAGAGATTCAAGAAGCGATTGAGGGTGCAGTTAGGCTTTATCTAAAAAACAAAGAGCCCATTCCGGAACCTATCAAGAAAGAGCAGTTCAAGGGAAACATTGCCTATAGAACTACTAGCGAACGGCACTACCACATAGCAAAAGCTGCCAAGGACATGCATAAGTCAATTAGCAAAACCCTCGATGATCTCATTGATGCTGGATTAGATAAAATTCATGTCCCTATTCACTAAATAATCACCAACTCTCGGGAGATACAATTTCTAAAACCTCATCCAAACAAGGTTCAAAAGGTGCAAAAGCGCTGTCATTAACGCCGTGTCTCTCCGAAAATAGGATTTTCCCCATCCCGTGAAGAGGTAAATGTAGTGAGGGAAGGAAGCAATCTGCTTAAAGGATTTTGAGGATCTCTTAGATGAAAAGTTGATCGCCCAAGCATTTTGGGATTGTTTAAAAGAAAACGACCCCGAAGGTGCTATGGAGATCATTAATGCGCATTTAAAGGCCCTCAACAAGGTTCAATTTGCTAAAAAAGCCGAAATCCCACGTTCAACTGTTTACCACACCATGAAAAGCAAAAACCCAACTCTTCGAACGGTAGCAAAGCTGATTCACTGCAGCGCATGACATTCTTCGCCCAAAGGAATCGAACGTTTACTTCTGGCATTGACTTGAATCGGCAAGTTCAATTTCTCGTCGTTCAAGCTCCAAGAGTGCTTCATTCTCAGAAATCCAACGGTGTTCGTGAACAAGGATGTTCAACTGGTAATCAGCTATTTTTTCATTTAGTTGAGGAGGAGTTGCAGAGGGAACATAATGAAAAGCAACACAGGAAATTTCAAGCTCACGGCACATAGCATCCACGCTTTGGATTTGCTTCATGCGATCATCCACAAAAATAATCTTTCCAGGAAGAATAGTAAGACTTGAAAGAATCTCTTCTAGAACCGGCCCCTTCAATTGATGCTCTGTCTCAATAATCCCATCAGTATATTCATACGAAAGTCCCTTGGAAAGCTCTGGCAAATCATTTTTGAAAGGTATTCCAAGAGACTGTAGCGTTTTAGCCCTGGAACCTCTTATCGATGGATCTAAGGCTACTTTTGTAAAAGCCACTATTTTCACTCCATGGCTCTGAGCTTGGATAATAACCTCTGGCCACTCCGCATCAAGCAACTTCCAACTGCCCAAAGTACCTAGAACGACCCTATCAAGAATGATTCTTTCTTCTCTTGAAATGTTAGGACGATGCGTTTGGAACCACTGATATTTCCAAGCTTCGTGCGATGGATGAAGCACAGCATCAGGATATGCTAATAGGGTGCCACCAACATCCAAAAGAACAAGGGTTTCTTTCGAACTGCTCTCGATTTCTTGTTGGATAGGCTCTAAAGAAGATGCCGTTCGAATCTCCGCATATCCTGCGCAAAAATTCCCCAAAAAAAGCAACCCAATTAAGAATCTCATTACGACGCCCCTTAGACAAATAAATGTTTATTAATACTCTTTAAACACTACAATCTTTCTAAAGCTAAATTTTATACCAGATGCAAAAAAAAATGCTATAGAATTTCATAAGACCTTCTCTGACCAAAAAATAGACAGCCAAATGGCTTGCTGATGACACCTAGAGGCATAATGGCATAAGTTAAAATGAGAGCCGTGAGCGGATCACAATGATCAAAGAACAAGGGTTGGCAACCGCTGACTAAAATGTAGATATTTATGGACAAATCTACACATTTTGTGTAGATTTTGTTGTTATGAAAGTAAATATCGG
>DAHVFY010000061.1:0-4148 GCA_027316765.1 Parachlamydiales bacterium
TTCTCTCCACCTCCAATACAAAAAGGCTAGGTATTAACCTAGCCTTTTTTATAGATTCAATCTAGAGTCTATTTTTAGATGGTCTATAACGGACAACAAGCACCTTGACACTCAGTGCTGAGTGTAATACAAATTCTATTTAGTCATTACCTTAATGAATTATGAAAACTTGGTCGCGAATTTCTCATATAGTGTCTTCTAGTAGCCTTTTTCTGATGGCTCATGCATCCGCAAACGAACCCTCAGATAAAACGGCATCTCCCTATCAAAAGGAATTTGATTCCGTTGTATCTACGGAGGTGGACTACCTTCTCTGGTTTAGTAATCAAGATGGATTGCACACCCCTGCTGTCGCAACTGGTAAATCTCCTAATTTAAGCTCCAAATGGAACTCTGGAGTGCGAGCAGCAATGAGCGGACAATCTGCGCATTAGAAGGATGATTTTGCGATTCGGCTCAGTCTTTCTGAAGGCTTGTCAAAGCATCAATCTTGATCTTCGTTAACACACTCACTTGATGCGTTCCCCATCATTTCGGGGACTTTGTAAGCTTGCTGCGGGTGAGCTGGTTTATCCGGATACTGGTAAATCAGCTTTCCTGTTTTAACCATTTCTGACAAAAAGTTAATCCTTAAATATTGAGCATCTCTATTTAAGATTTTACCAATTTGAAGGGGCTGCAAAGGAGCGAGCACACAGAGCTTTATAATGATATCTTCAATTTCCTCTTTGCTAGAGCGGTTTTTTAAATGAATAATTTTACTCCTTAAGTCATCAGACAAATTCGGGAACCCCTTAGGCAAGGCATCTAACCCCTTATATAAGGGGTTAGTATAAGAGGAAGCCTCCCCTGGTGAGGTGCTTATATAAGGGGTTCCCTCTCCCTGCCCCTCCACTGCCACCTCGCTGTTTTCTATGATTTGAGGGATAAGCTGATAATAGGTCTCGCTGCCGCCACCCTTCATAGTAAGAAGCCCAAGATCCCGAAGATGTCTTAATGCATTACTCGCTGCCAGGGTGTGAATTCCATTAATTTGCCTATAGTCTTGATTAGTAATCGCACCAACTTCACGAGCCAAGACGAGAGCTCGCATATCAGATTCTGAGAGCTTAAGGCTGCGGAATTGCGATAACCATCGAAGATTGCCCTCATCTAACAAATGATGCGGCATTAATAGTAAGTTAAATTTGTTTCCATCTCGATCAGTCTCAACAAGAGGAGGAGTAGATAGTCCCGCTTCATGCATCAATCTTTTCATTGTGGTGATCCCCGTCCCTTTCGTCTCCGCAAATTTAAGGTCGTGAAATACAGCAGCAATTTTTCCATTTCGAGCTAACGAACCCGACTGACCCAACTCATCAAAGGGTTTTAGAGAATAGCCAGGATTGTGAAATTCGATGCGATTGGCATAACGGATGATTTGTATAGCTTGATCGACGCGATAATCACGGTGCATGAGCGCATTTGCGAGAGCCTCACGAATGACATCCCTTGGGATAGAGGGAATATCACTGCGTTGAAGATCCCCTGTTCTTAGCTGGAAACGAGTGGGCAAATCGCTCATAATTTGCCCATGTAAACGCGATATGACAGTGATAAGAGCTTCTCGATATTCTATTGAATGATACCTTTCCAAGGGATTCCGCACCCACTCTGTCCCCTCCACTAAAATATAGTCAATGCGGGCTGCGATCGGCATAGTTCTTCGAAGAGCTGCTTTCGTTCCAAAAAGTAACAATCCACCAATAGTTGGAACGACTTCTCCTCCCCGCTTGACTGCATGAGCAAGCGAGATCAGCAATTGCTTATCATCGAGCGCTAATTCACTAGCATTAGAGTCAATCAGCGCACGCAATCTGCGATACTCTGCAACAGCATCTAAGGCAACATCTTCCCAAGTAGCATCAGGAAAAATATCAGCTTCGTACGTCCTCTGCCGCCTTAATTGATATAGAAGATCTAGATCTTCAGCGGTGCATCTTTGATCAGCTGATCCAATACGTCGGAAGGTTCCCTTTTCCTCACCATACTTCTTAATATAAACGGGCTTCTCCCTGCAAAAAGCCTCAGGAATAAAGGCTACGACCAAAACCTTGTCGTCTACTGATTCTACGTTTACTTTGGGTCGAATTTGAATGTTGAAAGCACTTCTACATAGACTTGCCAGCTCGCACTGAATTTTGTCAGGATCTGCCACCCCAATGATCGCATAACGACTATTCGCTGAGCCATCACTATTTTTCCTGAGCCCCAAAATAATGAAGCCCCCTCCTAAGTCAGGTTCGTTGGAAAACGCTGAAATGGTCTCCATAACGCTGGCGCCAGATGAAGACTTTGACTCTTTTACCTCAATCTTCTGACACTCATCGCAACCTTGCAGCCTTTCAAGCAATTGCTCTAGATTAAATTCCATAGGCTTCTTTAGCCCCACCTTTTTTAAACCTGTTACTGTGACAACAGACTTTTAAAGTATCACAAACTCTCTATGAGTCACTGACATCACAAGTTTCACAGCAGTGTAGCATAAGAACCTGAAAAATAAAAATGATGTTTTACGCCTGTTTCGTTCAGTTTAGTGCGTAAAAATTGCGTAAATGCGTATTGCACAGCTGCATTTTTTCAAGTGAATTCCTCTGCAGTTTCTTACATGGAATTCAAAAAAATTGACTCAAGAAAAAAGACTCTTAAAGCTAAGCCTGTTCGATTCTCTCCACCTCCAATACAAAAAGGCTAGGTATTAACCTAGCCTTTTTTATAGATTCAATCTAGAGTCTATTTTTAGATGGTCTATAACGGACAACAAGCACCTTGACACTCAGTGCTGAGTGTAATACAAATTCTATTTAGTCATTACCTTAATGAATTATGAAAACCTGGTCGCGAATTTCTCATATAGTGTCTTCTAGTAGCCTTTTTCTGATGGCTCATGCATCCGCAAACGAACCCTCAGATAAAACGGCATCTCCCTATCAAAAGGAATTTGATTCCGTTGTATCTACGGAGGTGGACTACCTTCTCTGGTTTAGTAATCAAGATGGATTGCACACTCCTGCTGTCGCAACTGGTAAATCTCCTAATTTAAGCTCCAAATGGAACTCTGGAGTGCGAGCAGCAATGAGCGGACAATCTGCGCATTGGGATATTGAACTCTGTTATACCTACTATTCAACAAGCTCTAGCGATACGGCAAATGCCAATATTGATACCATCCTCTCTTCTACTCCAAGCACTGCCGGTATATTTGAAGTAGGAGAAAAATGGCATTTACACTTCAACCGACTCGATTTACAACTGGGTCAAAAACTGCTCTTTGCCGATCATTTTCTTTTAGAACCCTTTTTTGGTGTAGAAGGTCTTGATGTTTCTCAAAAATTCAACCTCAATATAAATACCATTTTCTTAGACCTGACGACCGCTCTCCCAGCTACCAATATCGTGGATTCAAAGAATAGGAATTCCTTGCTAGGCATCGGACCTCGAGCAGGGGTCAAAGCGAATTTGGACTTTAAAGCAGGATTTGGGCTCTATGGCAATGTTGGATTGAATATCTTATGGGGCAAGTTCAAGATAAAACAAGACTACACCCAAACAGACCACTATTCATCTGGCGGCTCCACCGTATTAGTAGATCAAGGCAAAGGTCTTTCTCAAGGTGGCTCTATATTCAATGCTGACCTAGAGCTTGGATTTAACTGGAGACATCTTTTCCCCAAACCAAATCTTGAGCTCGCCTTAAAAACAGGGTGGGAATATCACTACTATGTCGACATCGTTCGCTTCCATGACTTTTATTTGCAACAAATGAGCTTGGGAACTGCCTCCTATACCACAAATGGAAATCTTGCTTTGTCTGGATTGAGTGTAGGCGTTGTATTGAGATATTAAGCCATCTTTAAAAATTGCTCAAAAAATCTGGTAAGCTTTGGTCTACCCCTGGCAGATTATAATAGTAGGGGCTATTTTGATTGATGCTAATCATATAAGACCAATGAGAAAGCCCATTCGTAGTAGAACCCGCGTTCATCTGCATGACAAATTGGTAACTGCCTTGTAAATTAACAAATGTTCCTATTCCGTTGACCAAATCTGTAGTAGAGATAGGTCCTGAAGGAATAAACGTTATATAAACGGCTCCGCCACTTGTAACT
>DAHVFY010000061.1:4158-9174 GCA_027316765.1 Parachlamydiales bacterium
TGTAGAACCGGAATCGATCACGGCTGTATACGCGTTTCCAAAAAAATAACCGCCAGCATAATCATCAATAATCCATACCGTTTGATCCGTTACTGCCGTATAGGATGATGGAGAATATTCATAAGCTGGTAAAGTAGACGGGGGTACAATCCAAATAGTGTTTTTTATTAAATTTTCGAAATTGTTCTGATAATCTTGAGAAAATAGTAAATTGATAAGAACGATCAAAATCACAGAAATTGTCTTCATAGCTTTCTCGTTTTAGGATTTCAAATACTCAAAAAATCTCACTCATTCAAATAGTCTCCCTTTTTGGCCCGAAGTTGTATTACTGTACTTCCATCTTCAGCAGCATAGAGTATGATTTCTCCATTTCCCATATAATTAGTCCTTAGGATTCTTTGCTAGAAGAAACACGTTATGAGGAATTTTGAATCTTTCCCAGTCAAACGTTCTGAATGCGTCTCTCCACCTCCAAAGTTTATGTTTCAAAAAGAAAAGCCCCTGCCCCGGACCAGATTTTCGCTAATGCGACGCAGGTAAACCTAGACAGTTTTCCAAGGAGCATTAGTCGGGAAGATGGCCCAAGGCGCAGCCTTGTATTTTTTCTCTAACTTCTATATGATTTGTGTATGAATTTTGCAATTTATTATGATTTACCAAATATTTATCTAACGGGCGGCGAGCAATCTACGATCGATCGTCCCTCATGGATAGAAGAAATAAAGCAACATTTTCCAACTCATGAAGATTCTCTGAATCAATTAAAACGCATACGTCAATGGGCAAAAAAAACATTCACCTATAGATCGAATCAAGGCGCTACCATAGGCACCCTAACAGTCAATCAACTCTATGAAGTAAAAACCTATTATGGATGCCATGACTTAGCGCATATCTTTGCCGCAACTGCGCGTTTGATTGGATATCCTTGCGTATTGGTCGAAACAACCAGCGTGTCTTGGTCCAAAGCCTTTGCAAAAGGAAACGTTCTTGGAGATCCACAAGGCCATAATCTTGTAGAAATCTATACGAACCGAAAATGGATTCTCTTTGATCCCATGTCTCCTGCTTATTTTGAAAACTATGATCCTCAAAATCCACACATTCCCTCAATCGAGTATTATGAAGATGAACCTGAAGGATTCTACACAATTGCTAAAGGTAAAGATTGCTGGTCTTATGGAATTAATAGTCTGGATAAACTCACAGAGCTTCAAAAGAAAATCGCCTTAGACCTTGATTGCTACCAAACCTCGTTTGAGACTTGTTTGAGTGCACTAGATACAACTGCTGCGACGAAGGACAAGGGTCTCCCCTTACTCTCTTGAGACTCACCTCGCTTTGCCAAATCGCGTCAGTTTGGCTCAGTGAATAAAGTCTGGTCTATCAATGTGTTAGAAAGTAGTTGAGCAAGCCATTTTTCATATTCTTCAGATGTCCAGCCTTGTTCCACCACTAACATGCGATACATATCACGTCCTGTAAATGCCCATAGGATATCTCGAGCCTTATTTACACTGAGGTTTTTAGAAAGGGATTTTTCTTTTGCCATTGCCTTGATAGTTACTTCCTGCCTGGAGTATCGGCGCATTTCTCTTTCCTTTTCGAGCTCTTTAAACTCAGGCGCTAAAACAACAGCACCTCGAAAAATCTCCATTTGAGCCTTTTCTGCATCGTATATTTGACGTGCAATTTTAGCAGAGTAAAGAAGTCGTTCTTTCGGAGAGCTTGCTTCATTACTCTTTTCAACAAGGGTATTAAACTGATCTTTGGGAAAAACTTCGTCCATTAAAGCTCGAAGTATCCCCCGTTTAGACTGAAAAAGTGAGTAAATAGTAGGTATAGAAACGCTAGCAACTTGAGCTATCTTTTCAATTGTCACACATTCAAATCCCTCTGATTCAAAAAGATTCTTTGCGGAAATAAGAATACGCTCTTTTGTCTGAGCCGCCGCTGCATTTCTGACTACTGACTTGTAAGGTCTTTTTTTGATCTTTGACATATTGAGTATAGTTTACTATAATGAATTCGATTTGTCAAAAACAAAAAGGAGACATTTATGAAAAGCACAATTTCTACAGCAGTAGCCTATTACACAGCGCTTGGACAGAAAGATATAGAGGAAGTGAAAAAATATTTGCATCCTGATATTCAATTTACGGACCCACAGGAAAAAGTAATCGGAAAGGAGGCTGTTCTTAAAGCAGCACAAGGATTCATTAACATCTTTAAAACTTTAACAATTCATGCAAAATTTGACTCCGAAGATCAAGCGATGATTGTTTATGACGTAGAAATCCCTGGTTTTGCCAAAAATCTGCGCGCAGCTTCTCTCCTTAGCTTTAAAGAAGGACTCATTTCAAAGATTGATCTTATCTATGATACTCGCTGCTTTGTGGAAGGAAAATAAAGGTCCACCCAAGCGCTATGATTCTATCGGAGTGTATTCGGAACTAGCTTCTGGAAAATGCCGATCATACACTCCCTTTCCTCTACAGTAAGGTTATGAAAAAAACTCTGCATACCAATTTTCAAGCCCAACGATTCTTCATCCACCCATCAATTCATTCAGCTAATTGCAAAAGCTGAAGCAGGAACAATGATAAAAGCACCTGCTAGAAGTGCTGCTGATTTAATGGTGCGTTCAAATCTTAGCGGCGAAATTGGAAAGATATTCTTTCTTGAATATTTTGGTCTTTCCAATAGACATCATGTTCATTTTTTTCGAAGTCATGTTGTTCCCCATAGGAAATCCCAGGAATACTTTCTAATAGCACGATCAAAATCCCTGATAAATATTTAAACACAATCCATTCCTTGTATTCTCTTTCGCATATTTTTACCTACATAATTCTCTAAGGCGTTACTCATCTTAAAAAAAAGTAGCTGCAATCCACCTCAAAACCAAGCTTTTTAGCAATAGCTGCTGATGCTGAATTATCTGTATTGCAGCTCCAAAACGGCTCTATATTACGCTCGTAACAGTACTCCAGCATAATCGCACAAATGCACGTACCTAAATTTTGTCCGCGGTAACTAGGATCAGTAACAACTCCAATTTCAGCTTTATCGGAAGCAATTAGTCCATAAGATTCACTAACGATCTTGCCCTGATCTGTTAAACAAAATCCCATACCATTAGAGAAAAAACGATCGCTTTCTCCATAACAACTGAGAATAAAGGAATGCCAGTTACATTGGAAAAAATTTTCTTTATTGATCCTGCTGATAAAATATTGACTGGGCAACTTGTTCTTCCAAGAATCCCAGTTAGAAGGAGCGGCACGTCGTTGGAATTGCATCCTGTCAACAGCAGTAAAGCCTGTTCCTAGGAAAAAGTCTTTAAACTTCCAATCTGAGGGGCTAACTAAAGATACATAGGAAAGCGTCTTTAAGTAAGAAGCGATTTGTATTAAAGAAGCCTGGTTAGGTTCCCCTCCTAGAAACACATAGCCAGCGGGGCTACAAACCAACATAAAAGAAGGATTGGTTTTATTATCTGTAAAAACCTTTCCAGCACTTCTATTTTCTAACATTGCATGTAAAATAGGCTCATTGATTTTAAAGTCTGCAAAGAAAGGCCTTGCAATCATATATTCTTCTATATCAATCAATTCCAAGACGTTTTTTTCGTTTTTAAGTATCAAATCCATCGCCCCTCCTGCGGCTATCATTGGCATTTAACAAATGTTTGATCATAGGCACCTTCAAAGTAGCAACGAGAATGCTCGTTTTTAAATAAAACGTCAAGAACGGCAGTAAGAACACCAGGGACTCTTCTCATGTATTTTTCGCCAGGTTAGGACTGTGTTAAGCTTCTATAAGAATTTAGGAATCAAAATAACAGCTTTATGATTGTGTAATTCTTCAAACAATGAATTAAGATTGTATTCTTCAATGTCCGCCAATTCCTCCGGCGTTCGTAGATGGTAACTTCCAGCTATAAAATATTTTTTTCCTAACAGGATATTACATTGACGCAAAGTGGAAACCATCCCTTCGGTACGCATGGGAAATGTTTGGGTGACCTGCTCTTTAATCCATTCCGGCGTAGCTCCAATTGCTTGTAATCCTTCTTCTGATTTTTCAAGATCGCTTTCAAGCATCTCAATTTTATGCTGTGTTTGTGTAAAAAATTGTTCTTGATGCGATAGAAGAGCCTTGCAGTTTGCAAGCGCCTCTTGCTGTGTTTCTTGATAAAGCTCGAGAATAGGAAGCATATCTTGAAGCTGTCTTTTCATTCCTAAAATTTCAGAAAGTTGCACATACTCTCTCTCGAGAACTTTCATCGTCAGGTGCATACTGTTTACTAAAGTGATTGCTTCGAGAAGCTTTTGATTTTCTTGTACAAACTTAAGAGATTCCCAGCCGTAAAAGTCAGCGTTAAATGCCCTAATATGAAATTTATTAGAAAAGAACAAATTCTCCAAATCTTCATCTTCACCTTTCTTAAAGTATCTTTCTAAGAAAATGGAACATTTATCCTCTTTGAATGCTTCTATAAGTGTGGAGATAGTATCGCCATTGAGTTTTCTCACAAGTTCACTACTATGACTCTCACCAAATAAAAACACCTCGGCCTCTTCTATAGTGGCGCACCGAGGGGATAAAAAAACTATTTCATATTTTTCAAGAATCTCTGAAAAAATAGTGGATTCTACTGGGCAAAGCGACCCGAAAGATCCCATTTCAATTTCACTATTAATAGACATTTAAAACACCTATATTTTTTATTGATAATATTAATTATAATATATTTAAAAATTATTTACAATAAAAAACAAATTAATTAACAAGTTTTAATTAAATTGGAAAAATTCTGCAATAGTGTATTTCCACCCCGAAAATCAAAACTGGGGTTAAACTGGACTTTTTATTGAAAAAGCTGGTTATCAGTCATTTACGATTCAATGTATGCAAAAACAGCAATTTCGAATACATTTAAGGAGGCCACGTCACCCTTGATCTACCTGTAAGGAATCGATCTCGGCATGTATGGTTTCAATGGGGGCA
>DAHVFY010000062.1 GCA_027316765.1 Parachlamydiales bacterium
AGCCGCAAAAGAACAAAAGCCTATCTTCTTGTCTATTGGATATGCGACATGCCATTGGTGCCATGTGATGGAATCAGAATCTTTTGAAAGTCCGGATCTGGCCAAATTAATGAATGAGACATTTATCAATATTAAAGTGGACCGAGAAGAACTTCCCGGAGTTGACAGCATTTACATGGAATTTGCTCAGGCCCTTATGTCCTCTGCCGGAGGTTGGCCTTTAAATGTGATTCTCACTCCCGATCTAAAACCCTTTTTTGCCGTCACATATTTGCCGCCTAAGTCACGTCGAGGAGTAATGGGGCTTAATGAATTTATTGAACAGATCAGATTATTGTGGCTAAGCGATGAGAGAGCAAAACTCATCGAACAAGCAGAAAAGATGATAGAGCTTTTTACTCAAATTTCCAAGCATACAACAGGCTCTACACTTCCGGATGAAAAGACCCTTGTAAATGGATTTGAGATTCTTTTTGAGCTTGCAGATCCGGTTCATGGAGGGATTAGGGGAGAGCCAAAATTCCCTCTTGGATATCAAATTCTTCTTTTTCTTACACGTGCCCGTCTAAATAATGAAAGCCGTTCCCAATTTTACGCAGAATTGACATTGGATATGATGGCAAGGGGAGGGATTTATGATCAGATTGGTGGTGGATTTTCAAGATATAGCGTTGATGAAAGATGGCTGATCCCTCACTTTGAAAAGATGCTTTATGACAATGCAATTTTAGCACGTACCTATCTCGATGCATGGCGTTTTACCCAAAAACCTTTTTATCGCACTGTTTGTGAAGAGAGCATTCAATATCTGCTTAGAGAGATGTTGCATCCTGAAGGGGGATTTTATTCTGCTCAAGATGCGGATACAGATGGGCATGAAGGAGTATTTTATACATGGACACAAAGTGAAATCGAAGAAGTGCTTGGAAAAGAAGAAGCGCAGCTGTTTTGTCGCTGCTATGGAGTTACAAGTCAGGGCAATTTTGAAAGTAGATCCGTTTTGCACCTGCAAATACCTTTTGAAGAACTGGAAAAAAGCCTTCAAGAGCGTCTAAAAAAAGCTAAAGCTCTTCTTTTTGAAAAACGCAATGCAAGACCTCGCCCTTTTAAAGATGACAAAATCATTTCTGGTTGGAATGGTCTTACAATTGACCTTCTCATCCATGCTGCAACAGCTTTTCAAAACGATACATATAGAGATATTGCAGTAAAATCTGCAGAATTTATTCACAAAAACCTTTGGCGAGACGGTCATTTATTGCGCAGGTTTCGCGATGGGGAAGCCAGATTTTCAGCAACTCTTGATGATTATGCTTATATGATTAAAAGCGCTCTTAGCCTTTTTGAAGAAGGATGCGGAAGCGCATGGCTTAAGTGGGCAGAGGAGATGATCTCTGTTTTAGAAATAGAATTTAAAGTAGAGGGAGGGGCCTTTTATCAAATAGATTCCGCTTCAGAGCTCCTTGTGCGCAAATGTGAGTTCTATGATGGTGCAGAACCCTCTGGAAATGCTGTTCATGCTGAAAATCTTCTTCGTTTTTATCAAATCACACAAAATGAAGATTATTTGCGCCAAGCAGAAGATATTTTAAAAGCAGCAGAAGCCCATATGCAAGCTTATCCGCCCGGCGCTTGTTATCATTTCATCGTCTTGCAACGCTACCTTGACTTGAAAGCGCCCCTTATTGTGATTGCGTGCAACGAGGCTTGTACAAACGAATTGGAAATTAAAGAAGCCCTTGGAAGGGGATTTATTCCTCATTCGGCTGTTGTCTGGAAAAAAAAGACAGATCAGGGCGTTGAGGGCATTCTTACCAATCACAGTGATAAAGTTCCCATCGATGGAAAAACAACCGTCTACATTTGCCTTCAAGATAAGTGCAAAGAACCACTTACAGAAAAAGAAGAGATTTTAAAAGCTATAGGTTCATTATGATAAACAGAGAAAATATTGGAGACTATACAGTCATTAAGCAGATCGGTCAAGGATCCCTTGGAGCTGTTTTTTTGGCAGAACACCGTTATCTCAAAAGACCTTATGCGTTAAAAATCCTTCCTGAGGAACTCGGTAGCGATCGAGGCTTTGTTCAGCGATTTGAAAAAGAAGTTGCCGAGATCGCAACACTTGAGCATCCCCACATCGTCAAGGTGCATAACGTTTCCTATGCTGATGGAAGATTTTTTCTTGTAACAGATTGTATCGTTGACGTGATGGGGGAGACAACCAACCTTGCCGAATATCTTAACCTCAAGCACGAGTTATTAGAAGAAGAAGAACTCTTGCAGATCGTGCGCCAGGTTGCATCCGCAATTGACTATGCACATACGGAATCAATGGCTCATAGAGGCATCAAATTGAACAATGTTCTCATTGGAACAGGTAAAGAGACTCAAGTTTATCTTTCTGATTTCGGTCTTTCTCGTATGATTGGAATGGGAACAGTTCTGACAAAAACGTATAAAATTCTTGCAGAAGCACTTGGAATTCAGGAAAAAGGCGATCTTTCAAAACTCTCAAAATTGCACCTCTCTTTCTGGCAAAATTATGCTTTCTTGGCACCTGAGCAAAAAATCATGGGAGATCCTCGTCAAGTGGATGCCAAAGCCGACATTTGGGCGTTTGGAGTTCTTGTCTATTATATGATCACACGAGAGTTTCCAGAAGGCATTTTTGAGCTTCCCTCACAATGCGCAAAGGAATATAAACTTAACTGGGATCTTTTGATCTCCTCCTGTCTGCAATACGACCCTAAAAAACGCCCCTCTTCTTTAAGATCTGTTATGCAAGAGCTTCACCAAACCCCTTTATTTTCTGCAAAAATAGAAGCGGCATCGGCTCCTCGGCCCATTTTAAAGCCCCAAGAAATTGTACGTCCTCAATATGAAGCAGACCCCGGAGCGATTTTCCAGCTTGAGACCACCGTTGCCAGGTATCAACCTACAAAAAGTGAAGAACGAGAGATCGTTCCTTTGCAAACAGATATGATGATCATTCCCGGAGGCAGTTACTTCCGTGGCAGCAATAATGGCGGTAGAGACGAGATGCCGCGTCACGCTATTCAGCTCGATTCCTTTGCTCTTGATATCCACCCTGTTACCAATGAACAATTTGTTCTTTTTATCGAGGCGCTAGGAGGGGAGAAAGATCATAATAACAACGACATCATTCGCTTGCGCGAGTCCCGCATTCGACGCAGTGGCGGTAAACTTAATATCGAATCAGGCTACGCGAAACACCCGGTTGTCGGCATCACTTGGTACGGCGCTGTAGCTTATGCAAAGTGGGTGGGAAAACGACTACCAACAGAAGCTGAATGGGAAGTTGCAGCTTATGGCGGGAATGAAGACTTCCTATATCCAACAGGTCAAAACATTGAGCGGACACAGGCGAACTTCTTTAGCTCAGATACCACAGCCGTGATGAGTTACCCTCCAAACGGCTATGGACTTTATGACATGGCAGGCAACGTCTATGACTGGTGCCAAGATTGGTATGATTATCATTACTACAATAACTCCGTTCAGGAACCAAATAATCCCAAAGGTCCGCTTCAAGGCGTTTATCGCGTCCTTCGCGGTGGTTGTTGGAAAAGCCTTAAGGAAGACCTGCGTTCCTCTCATCGTCACCGCAATAACCCCGGAACGATGAATGGCACTTATGGCTTTCGCTGCGCTGCCGACGTCTCGTAAGATGACATTATTGATTAGTGCTTTCCAGGAATTTTAAAGTCTGATTTAAAATTAGAGTTTTAATTGCTTTTTCCCTTTCTGCTTTGATTTGTTCGCTGCATTCGATAAGCTCAACGCTTGAGGTGCAGTTGTCTTGTTTATGTTCTAGTTGTGTGTAGAAGAAATTTGTTATATGTTCGATGTCATCTTTGTTTTTTGCTTCTATACATTTTTGCCAAAGCTCGTGATCCGCTAAGAAAGAGGCCTGTTGTTGTAGAGTAGATGTCTGATCGAGAACTTTGTCGTGAATCTCTTCTAAATCTGCATCAGTGATGTATGCATTAAGAGGATAAAGCATTTCTTTCGTGTTAAGTGTAATATTGAGACTCTTGCTTAATTTCAATCTGCAGTAGAGAACGCTTTCTGTTTCATCTTTATCATCAATGGCATCATCTAAGGCTTCGAATTTATCTTTTGCCAGTTGATCAATAAGTGTTAAGCGTTTTGCTCCAATGAGAAGATTGACGAGTGCTTGATCATCCAAATTATCGCAACAAGCAGTTCGATAGATTTCAATATCAATGGAGTCAACCGTTGCGCCATCACCGCAGGTTTGATTGATATCAAAAAACAGTGCAAACATCATTTCTCTAAATTCTTTGTTTTTAGAAGCATCTTCTAAGGCCCTGCTGGTAGAAGCAATTACATTTGATCTTGTATTTTCGTTGTGATAGTCTTGAGAGCATTTAATCGTATTTAAAAAAGCATGTAGCATTGCTGCTGAAGGATGCTGGAGTAATGGGGTATAATCGAGATTAGGATCTAACTTCCACTCGTCAATCCAGTAGCTGGCATTGAGCGCATTCAAATCAAAGATGTCTTCATCTAGGCAACTCAAATTCACTTCAAGGATATCTGTAGGGTCAAGACGAACGCCCTCAGAATAGTTTGTGGAAGTATCTAGAGAAGAGCTAAGAAAATCAACTGTGGTGCTATTGTTGGGATCTTCTAGATTTGATTCATTTAAAAAACTACAGTTAAGAAAAAAATCGCTACTTAGATTTGCTTCCATAAAACTCCAAATTATTTGTTAAAAAATTTGGATAAATTCTACTGCATGCTTTGTTATAAATCAATTGGCAATATTTTGTAGGATCTGTCATATCAAAAATATGACAAAAGAGAGTTTAGAAACATCTAGCCATATTGCGCAGTTAGAAAAAGAGTCGTTAAAAAGAGTGCTCGGCATTAGCGATTTGTTTGCCATTGGATATGGAGATGTTGGCTCTTCGATTTATTATGCGCTTGGAATTACAGCTCTTTATGCGTTGGGCGCAACTCCCATTGCATTGGCTCTTGCAGGGATTGTTTTTGTTTGTACAGCACTGACATATGCGGAAATGACGTCGACATTTCATGAGTCGGGAGGCTCTGCAAGCTTTGCAAGGCATGCTTTCAATGATTTGATCTCTTTTATTGCAGGCTGGGGACTTCTTTTAGATTATATTGTTACGATTGCCATTTCAGCATTTGCCGTAGGTCCTTATTTATCTTATTTTTATCCTGACTTAAGATTTCCCGGCGTTCAAATGAGTTTTTCCATCAGCTTAATTGCCATTCTTTTTATCCTTAATTTTTTGGGGGTGCGCCAGTCGACACGCGTGAGTCTTGTTTTGACGGGGATGACTCTAATCACGCAGGTCGTGATCATCTTCATAGGGGCTAGCTGGCTTTTTAATCTTTCTGATGTCATCGATCACATCACCATTGGAAAAGGAACTCTTTATTCTCCAACATGGCCTGAATTTTGGAAGGGAACTGCTATGGCAATGGTCGCTTATACGGGAATTGAATCGATCGCTCAACTCGGTGCAGAATCGAAACGACCTTCTAAAACAGTGCCAAGGGCCGTTGTAATTACAATGGCTGTGCTACTTGTGATGTACATTGGCATTTCTATCGTTGCACTTTCAGCTGTCTCTCCTCACGATCTTGGGACGAAATATGTGCAAAATCCTCTAGCCGGTATCGTTGCAGCGCTTCCTTTTGCTTCAAAGATTTTGTCACCTCTTGTGGGCCTTGTTGCAGCAGCTCTTCTTCTTGTGGCAGCTAATGCAGGACTTGTTGGCGCTTCTAGACTTTCATTTAATATGGGTCTTTATTATCAACTTCCTCGGTTTTTTCAACATACGCATGCAAAATTTCGTACCCCCTATCTTGCATTAGGCTTTTTTGCACTTTTAGCCTCCTTTGTGATCCTTTCTAGTAGAGGAATCATGACTTTTCTTGCAGATCTTTACAATTTTGGTGCGATGCTGGCTTTTTTCTTTGCACATCTGTCGTTGATTGTTCTTAGAGTTAAAAAACCTGATTTGAAGCGCCCGTTTAAAATTCCTTTGAACATTCCTTTTCGCGGCGGGCAAATCCCTGTCACAGCTTTACTTGGTTGCTTTGCATGTGTTTGCGTTTGGGTTCTTGTCGTCGTTACAAAACCGGAAGGGCGGTATTTGGGGTTTGCTTGGATGATCGGAGGAGTATGTATGTATTTTCTGTATAGAAAAGAAAAGCGCATTGCGCCGGCCGGGCATCTTGCAATTGAAAAGATCAAAATGCCAGAGTATAAACCCATTGCACTGAAACATATCCTCGTACCGACTCGTGGCGGCAAAGAGATGGAAGCTGTTGAAGCAGCTTGCCAGATCGCTTCCATTCATAAGGCTAAATTAACCGCCATAACGATCATTGAAGTGGCCCCTTCTATACCGCTTGATACACCCTTGCCTCACCGCACACTGATAGCAGAGGCTATTTTAAAAAGAGTGGAAGCGATCGCAAGAGAGTACCACGTCGACATCGAATTACAAACGATTCGTTCAAGATCCATTGCAGAAGCAATCATTGAACTATCGAAAAAAGGGAAATATGATCTTCTCGTGATGGGATCAATGAAAACATCGAAAGAAGCAGGGCATAGAGGCCTTGGCTCTATTTCTGATAAAGTGATGCGCGAGGTGCATTGTAGAACTTGGGTCTGTACAAACACGCTCTAGCTTGTCTGTCACAACATATGGCAAGCGACGAAGTGGTCCTGAGAGATTTCTTTCCATTTAGGCCGGACGGCTTTACAGTGAGCAGTGGCGTGAGGACATCTGCAGGCGAAAGCGCAACCTTTAAGAGGATTGGTAAAAGAAGGAGGTTCTCCTTTGAGGATGATGCGATGATAAGAGCGTTCAAGAACAGGGTCTGGGATTGGGATCGCGGAGAAGAGCGCTTGTGTATAAGGATGCAGTGGAGTTTTGTAGAGTTCATTTGCCGGTGCAAGCTCAATAATATTTCCAAGGTACATGACAGCAACGCGCGTAGAAAGGTATTTGACCATTGCAAGATCGTGAGCAATGAAGAGATACGTAAGGCCCATTTCTTCTTGAAGCTTCTTAAGTAAGTTAATAATTTGAGCTTGAACTGAAACGTCAAGTGCTGAAATTGGTTCATCGCATACGATGAATTTAGGTTCAGATGCAAGCGCTCTAGCAATGCCGATTCTCTGTCTTTGTCCACCACTAAATTCGTGAGGAAAGCGGCTGCGCATGTAAGAGGGGAGACCCACGAGGTTTAAAAGTTGTGAGATCTTTTCTTCCCGCTCGCTTTTTGTGTTTACCAAACGATGGATGTCAAGAGGCTCTGCAATGATATCTCCAGCTGTCATTCGAGGATTGAGTGAAGCATAAGGATCTTGAAAGATGATTTGTATCTCTTTTCTCAAAGAGTTTAATTCTTTTAAAGAGAAGGTTGAAAGATCTTTTTTCTTAAAAAAAATATCCCCTGATGTTTGTTTTTCAAGCCCTAAAAGAGTGCGCCCAAGAGTCGATTTTCCACAACCGCTCTCTCCTACAAGTCCAAGTGTTTCCCCCTCTCTGATTTCGAAGGAAACATCATCGAGCACTCGCACATTTCCGAATTCTTTTCTAAGTTTTTTGATCTCAATCATGATGGCATGCCCTTAAATGTTCAGCTCCAATCGTAACAAGTTCCGGCTGTTTTTCAGTGCATAGAAAAGATGCACGAGAGCACCTATTTGAAAAAGCGCATCCTTTTTGTAGTGAAAATAGATTAGGAGGTGTTCCTTCAATTGGGATAAGAGGGAGTTCTTTGCTGTGATCTAATCGTGGAATCGCTTTAAGAAGTCCTTGTGTGTAAGGATGGCGTGGCTTTTGAAAAAGAGTATATACAGGCGCGCTCTCTACAATCTTTCCCGCATACATCACAGCCACTTTATCGCAAAATCCTGCAACAATACTTAAATCGTGGGTGATCAAGATGATGCTCATCCCTGTTTTTTTTTGAATGTTTTTTAAAAGTTCAAAAATCTGCGCTTGAATGGTCACATCAAGCGCAGTTGTGGGCTCATCGGCGATCAAAATTTGAGGCCCTGCAGCGAGTGCAAGAGCGATCATGGCACGTTGCCTTGTTCCTCCACTTAAGGTGTGAGGGTATTCTTCGAAGCGCATTTCCGGATAAGGAATGCCAACAAGATCTAGCATGGAAAGAGCATGCTCTTTTGCTTTTTTATAACTAACATCGGGGTGATGTTTGAGATATCCTTCGACGATTTGCACTCCTATTTTAAGTGTCGGATTTAAAGAGGTCATCGGATCTTGAAAGATCATGCCGATCTCTTTTCCACGCACCCCTTCTAACTCTTTTTCAGAAAGAGTCAGGAGGTTTTTTTTTGCGTATTCGACGCGTCCTGAAATTTGAGTAGAATGAGCAGCATGCAAACGGACAATCGCCTTTGCAAGAGCGCTCTTTCCACAACCCGACTCTCCGACGATTCCTAAAACTTCGCCAGCTTTTACATTGAGAGAAACACCTCTTACGGCGTGTAATTTTTTTTTTGAAATCGAGAAAAAAATGTGAAGATCTTGAATTTCTAACATCGAAGCCTCGGATCGAAAGCATCTCTTAGACCATCTCCAAGTAGATTAAAACTTAAAATTGTTAGGCTGATAAATCCGGCAGGAAAAAAAAGACGCCACGGGTAGTAGCGCAGTGCTGAAAGTCCATCATTTGCCATCACCCCCCAACTTGCAACGGGGGCTTGTACACCAAGTCCAAGAAAACTTAAGAAAGCCTCCGTAAAGATCGCAGCAGGGATGGTAAGCGTTAGCGTGATGATGATGGGCCCCATCGTGTTAGGGATCAAGTGCCGAAAAAGAAGACGCCCGGGATGTGCGCCGAGCGCGCGCGCTGCTGTAATAAAATCCAATTGCTTTAACTGCATAATTTGACCTCGTACGATCCGCGCCATCCCAATCCATCCTGTGAGCGCAAGAGCTAAGATGATCGTACCAAGTCCTGAACCGATTACAACCATTAAAAGAATTACAACAAGAAGTGAGGGAATAGAATAGAAAATATCGGCAATGCGCATCATGATCTCGTCCACTTTTTCTCCGTAAAGGCCTGCGATGGATCCATAACAAACA
>DAHVFY010000063.1 GCA_027316765.1 Parachlamydiales bacterium
CTCTTGAAGAGATGCGTAAACTGTGCATCCGCACCCTTCCTGCATCTTATCAAATTCACCCCACAGCTCCTTGTGGTTATCCAAAAGTCAAAACCAGATACCGCTTCCAGTTCCTCATCAAAGGCAAAGAGAGAATCCCTTCACTTGCCTTTCTCAGTGCATTTCCACTAAAGACAAGCGAGCGCCTCTTGATCGACATCGATCCCCTCTCCACATTTTTTTAGCTAAGACCCTGATTAAGTCACAATTCGGGTTTCAAGGGCTATAACCAAGAAGAATAAGTTCCTCTTCAAGGTTTTCATAGAAGAGTTCGAGGTGGTAGGGAGTATATTGTGTGCGCCAGTTGCCGATTTGTCCCGTTTTAAACGTTCCGGTACCGCCAAAGAGTTGCTCAGCAATGCGTTCTACGTCCTCCTGATCTAGGTGATAATTCATATGTCTTGCAAGATCTCGGATGGCGCGTTCTTGCTTTTTTCGATCGCCACCGCCGAGAGGGCCGACGAGGTTTTCGAAGCGAGAAACAAAGACATCCGGTTCTTGCATCCATTCAAGAGCTTTTCTTAAGAAATAACGCATGCTGAAAAAACCTGGTTTTTCAGGATATAAAATCGTTGTCATAAGGCGCTCCTCAAAAGAGAGTTGATTAAATTGGATATTATATTCTCCGGGAGCATACCAACAGTGTGAGCATCGTGCAGTCCATGAAATCTGCGAGAGGAGAAGATCTCTTGGATCTCGAATTTGGATGATTTTAATGTATTTGCCTGACTTGTCGTTTTTAATGAAATCAAAAGAAGAAAAGAGGTGGTGCATTCCAATTGTTTTATTGGCAGGATCAAGTAGTCGCATATCCGTAATAATGGGATCTGCTACAGCAGAAGAAGCAAGACGCTCGATTTCTCTTCCTGTAATCAATTTTAGCGCTTTTGCAATTAAGTCTGTTCCAGCTTTTGGAACTGTTAATAAAATGATTTTTTGTGGTGTCTCTTCTCCTAAGTCAATAATTTTTCCGTATCCGGAACGAAGCTGTAAAAAACAAAGAGAACATAGAAAAATGAGTGTTTTGTGCATCATTTAAAAAGAGCTTGTTATAATTTTTAGGGTTAAAGAGGATCGCATCAATGCAGCGTATGCAAGTATCTAATTTTTCGTAAACAGGGAAAATAATTTCTTCCATCTCATAAAGTATCAAGAAGTCGGTATGGAAAGAGTTGAAAGAGCATCTCTTGATCGGTGTCGATCTCCTCCCTACATTTTTTTATCTAGTATTAAAAATTAAAATGAAGTAACCTCCCGTTTTTCATTAAATTCTTTACGGTATGGTGAAAAATTCGTGTGCTATCCTAAAATGTTTTCCAACTTTTTGCTTTTTTTACTGACGATTTCTATGATCGTGTACCCGCAAGTGGGTATTGCTAAAGTTTGCATCTATAAACATGCGGCCTCTACAAAGCATAACGCTTCTTTTTCTTACGAAGAGGTTGTTAAGCTTCTTGACGAAATTGAAGAAGGGATTCTTGAACAAAGATGTGATTCCAATGAACTTGATCAAATCACCCATCTTCTCACAAATCTAGCAATAGAAGGAATGCTACCGGGTAACTTTGAAGAAGCGTTTGCTTTAGAGCAAGATACTGAAGAAATTCTCTATTTGGGAGAAGATCTTTACCAATATGCTTCATGGCAATCGGCTATTTCTTACGATCATGGAGAGATTCTTCTTTGTAAGACTTGGTGGCACAAAAAATGGGACCAACTTAAAAAGTATGCAAAAAAGCATAAGAAAGAAATCCTTATCGGTGCAGCCGTTGCAGCAGGAGTTGCCATTGCAGTTGCTGCTGTCGTAGCAGTATCAGGTGCCGGCGCTGCTGCAGCTGTAGCGGGTGCAGCAGGGGCTGCCGGGGCGCTCGGAGCGCGAGATAGCGAGAAAGATGTGTCTAGTGACGAATTACCGTCACCAATCAATCTATCTCCTGAAATTAATTCTCGTCAGTTAAAATCCGCTGTTCAAGAAGAGGTCTCTACGCTCAAAGAGTGGGTGGCAAACGAGGACTTCATGAGCACAGACTTTTTGGGATTTCCTATTGAAGAGAATGGGAGACTTTTGAGAGATGTTATTGCACTTCATAGCTTAGAGAATACCTCAGATCGTTCTTGCTTCGCTGAGCTTTATCAATTACGGGGAGAGCGCGCTCTTGAGCTTAATTATTATGATCAAGCGATCGCAGATTTCGGAAAGGTTATTGAACTTAATCCAGATAATCATGAGGCATATCTCGATAGAGCTTTTGCTCATCTACAAACAGGAGCACATCAGCGCTCTTTGGAAGATTATTTACAATATAGCGCCAGAAAACCTTCGACTGTGGAACGGATCGTTGAGTTAAGTGAAAATGTTCTTGATTTTACTTCAGGGTTTGAGAGATCCCTTTCTAAGGGAATCAAAACGTCGACGCTGCAATTGGTTTCATTCGCTCACCAGGCCGTCATCCATCCGATTGATACATTAGAGGAGATTTATACAGCATTTGAAGTTCTTTTCGATCTCACAACATCTCAGGAATGGAGCACCATTGCAAAGACCCTTATTCCCGAGGTCTGTGAGCTTGTTACTAAATGGGATACTCTTTCCCCAAAGGAACAAGGAGAGGTTGCAGGATACACATTGGGGAAGCTCGGAGGAGATGTTTTCATTCCTGGAACTTCAACTAAAGTCGCTTCTGCGGGAATTAAAGGTGCGAAAGAATTGGCTCTTGCCTGCAAAATACTTAAGAATGCTGAGAAGACTCTCACCCTTGAAGCTCTAGCTCAGTCCGTTGCTACCTCAGAGGTCCTTGCAGAAGCCTCCGCGCAACTCCATAAGGCAGAAAGTGCAGCACTTGCTTCAAAAGAGTTATCAGTTGCTAGTGGGGTTGAGAGGGCATTTGTCTCTGAGTTTGAAACCACAAGGTCTTTAGAAAAAACCATTGGCAGTTCTTTTGAGAGTCTCATTAATGGAAGAGCATTTCAAGGGTTAACCTTTGATCAGCAAAAACAATTTCTGACATCAGCGATAAGGCCATATAATGAGAACTTAACTCAATTGGCACATTCATTTTCTAAGCATGCAGGTAGACATCCAGAAACATGGGGAAAATTAAAAGGTTCGATGGATAGCTGGCACTATCAAGCAATTGAACAATTAAAGGATATTTGTAATGCTTCGGGCTCATTTGCAGAGGTTATTGATCCCAAAACAGGATTGATATGGATTGAAAAAAGATTGCCAGATGGAAGAGGAGTAAGACTGAATTACGATTATACATTTAAGGGATTTGTAGACTAGTTATGGTTGATTATTTAATTGAAATGATTTTTAGTAATTTTTCTGCTGAAAATGTTGGACGCTTATTAAAAAAGTTAGGCCTTAACGGGAAAAATGTACTAAGCTGCGATGTTGTTAATAGTCCTTTAACTATTAATTGGAATTCTGAAAAGTCAATGGAAGAGATTTTTGGAGGAACTGAAGATTTAGCAGTGTTTGTAAATTTAAAAGGGTTAAAAGTTGATGGATTTTTTCTGTCAAATTGCGGAGTGGCTATTTATAAAAATACAAATATGATTAACATTGAATTAAACTTTGAAATATCAGAGTTGAAAAGATATCGAAGGGGTATCTTAGCGGAAAGCTTAATGAAATTGGCCAGATCAATCGCAGCAGACTATCACATAACTAATTATTTTTGTGGGATTGAACCCGCTCAAGATGTGACGACAAGGTTGTTTACAAATGAGCGGCCGGGCCCTCTTTTTTACGCTGATTTTTTAAGTAATGTGAGTGTAGAAGAAGTTATTTTGAAAGGAATTTTGTCTATTGTTGGATATGTTGCTAATGCTTCGTTGCAGCAAAAAGTTTGGGTAGTTCGAGAAGGTGATTCTCATACTCCTTTTGCAGAAATTATGCGTCAATTATTTGATGATTATGATTTAGAAAATGTACTGAATGATTATAAAACATATGGAATTTCGAATAAACAGTATGAAATTTTAAATAGATTTTATAAAGTGTTAGGTCGATGTTTAGATGAAAAAATGTTATGGGTTCAACGCATTGATCAAGGAGAACTATTACAAGCAATGGCAAAGGAGGTCTTGAAGGCATTTAATTACCATAGCGATCCATCTTAAACCCCGAATTGTGACCTATTTTCCCTATAGCATCTACACATTTGGTTGCCTTCTGATTTTTTTCTTTCGTTAATGGCAGGCCATTAACTTCAATAAAAAAATCAAAACTCATTCCACATGTGTAGCGCTATAGGGAAAATAGGTCACAATTCGGGTTTAAATTTGATTCGATCGCTGCGTTGATTCTTGAGAGGGGATTAGGTTAGTCGAAGAGGGCGAGGACGTAGCTTTCGGGGTCGAAGGGGAGGAGGTCTTCTGCGCCTTCGCCGACGCCGATGAAGCGGATGGGAATGCCGAGTTTTTGGTAGATGGAGAGAATGATCCCTCCTTTGGCCGAACCGTCTAGTTTAGTGAGAATAAGACCTGTGAGGGGAGTGAACTTATGAAAGGTCTCAGCTTGGTCGATTGCATTTTGCCCTGTTGTTGCATCGAGGACGAGAAATGTCTCGTGAGGTGCATCGGGAATCACTTTCGTTGCAACTTTTCTAATTTTTGCAAGCTCTTGCATGAGATCGGTTTTATTTTGAAGCCGCCCTGCGGTATCGATGAGGACAACATCGCATCCACGTGCTTTAGCGGCAGTGAGCGCATCGAAAGCTACAGCTGATGGATCGCTGCCGGGTTTGGATTTCACGATATCGATATTGAGTTTTTCTGCCCAAAGAGAGAGTTGATCGATAGCAGCTGCTCTAAAGGTGTCGCCGGCTGCAACAAGCACTTTTTTCCCTTCTTCGCTAAAGTGGCGGCTTAATTTTGCAATTGTTGTCGTTTTTCCACTTCCGTTCACACCTACGATTAGGATGACAAGAGGTTCTCCCTCTTTGTTCACGCCGCTTGTAATTTTAGAAGGGGTGTTGAGGATCTCCATCGAGTAGGCGCGGATGGTTTCTAAAATTTTTTCTGGGGGAGTTGAGGGCTCCCGTTTTAAAAGCTTTTCGATTTTTTCAGCAAATGTCGTGCTGCATGCGGTGCCAAGGTCTGCTTCATAGAGGATTTGTTCTAGTTGATGAAGACTCTCTTCGTTCCAGGGATTTTTAAAAAAGTTGCGCAGCTGCAAACCGAGAAAGGACCTCGTTTTTGATAGGGCATTTTTTACTTTTTGAAAACTAGCTTTTAAAAATCCAAACATGTTCACTTTGGGGTTGAATGAAATGGAAGTCTATCAGATAAGGATCTTAAAAGGAATAGGCGATGAATACACATGAATATCAAGCTAAAGAAATTTTAATTAAGTATGGAATTCCGATTCCTGAATTTGGCGTTGCTTCTACGACAGGTGAAGTGGAAAAGATCATTAAGCATTTGGGCTTAAAAGAGGCTGTCGTGAAGATTCAAGTGCATGCAGGAGGGCGTGGAAAGGCCGGGGGTGTAAAATTTGCTAAGACTCCTGAAGAGATTATAACTGTTGCTCATCACTTGATTGGTATGAAAATGGTGAACAATCAGACGGGACCTCTTGGAGTGGTTGCGCACAAAGTGATGATTTCTAAGCCGGTTGATATCAAAAAAGAGTATTACATTGGTGCTGTGATCGACAGGAAAAATGCCAAGCCTATTTTGATTGCTTCTCCAGAGGGAGGCATGGAAATTGAAGAGGTTGCAGAGCGTACACCTGAGAAAATTCTGACGCTGCCAATTGGTTTTGATGGGAAACTGCGTTCTTACCAACTGTTGCGTCTTGCTCATTTTATGGGATGGAAAGGGGAGGCTGCAAAAAGCGGGATGAAAATTGCAGCGAATCTTGCAAAAGCGTTTATTGAGACAGATGCTGAACTTTTGGAGATCAATCCTCTTGTAGAAACTCCGGACGGGAAGATATGGGCACTTGATGCGAAACTAAGCGTGGATGATAATGCTCTTTTTCGTCAGCCGGAGATCGCATCCTTTTATGATCCCACTCAATATTCAAAAAGCGAAGTAGACGCAAAAGAGTTCGAATTGGCTTATATCGCGCTTGATGGAAATATTGGCTGCATGGTCAATGGAGCTGGACTTGCGATGGCAACGATGGATATTATCCACTATTATGGGGGAAAACCTGCCAACTTTCTTGATGTTGGCGGCAGTGCATCGAAAGAAAAAGTGGCAGAAGGGTTTAGGATTATTCTTGAAGATCCCAAGGTAAAAGCGATTCTTGTGAATATTTTTGGCGGCATCATGAATTGTGGAACGCTTGCTGAGGGGATCGTTGCAGCAGCAGAGCAGATTGGAATTAATATTCCTCTTGTTGTTCGCATGGAAGGGACCAATGTTGAAGAAGGGAAGAAGATTCTTAAACATTCAGGCTTGCAAATTGTCACCGCTGATGGACTTGCGGAAGCGGCGCAAAAAGTTGTTTCAGGGAAGGGATAAATCATGGGTATTCTTATCAATAAGAAAACAAAAGTGATCACGCAGGGGATCACAGGCGCTGCTGGAAAGTTTCATACAGAGCAAGGTCTTCTTTACGGTTCTAAATTTGTGGGTGGAGTCACTCCGGGAAAAGGAGGGCAAGAGGCGTTGGGACTGCCTGTTTTTGATACCGTATATGAAGCAAAAAAAGCGGTGCATCCTGATGCAACGATCATTTTTGTCCCAGCTCCTTTTGCAGCAGATGCTATTTTAGAAGCAGAAGATGCGGGGATTGCATTGATTGTATGCATTACGGAGGGCATACCTGTGCGCGATATGTTGGAAGTGAGCCGCGTGATGCGCTCAAGTAAACATTCTCGGCTCATCGGGCCGAATTGTCCTGGTGTGATAACCCCGGATGCGTGTAAAATTGGCATCATGCCTGGATATATTCATAAAAAAGGGAAGGTAGGGATCGTGTCTCGTTCTGGTACGTTAACGTATGAAGCCGTTTGGCAAACGAGCCTACTTGGCCTTGGTCAATCTAGCTGTGTTGGCATTGGTGGGGATCCTCTTAATGGAACAAATTTCATCGATGTACTGAAGCTTTTTCAAGAAGATCCTGAAACTGAAGCGATCTTGATGATTGGAGAGATTGGTGGCGATGCGGAAGAGGCTGCGGCTGAATGGATCCGACATCATTGCAAAAAACCTGTTGCAGCATTCATTGCGGGCGTAACAGCACCTGCTGGAAGACGGATGGGACATGCAGGCGCCATCGTTTCCGGTGGGAAGGGGACAGCTATCGGCAAGATGGAGGCGTTAAAGCAAGCAGGCGCTCTTGTCTCTGAGTCACCTGCAGAAATGGGTAGCACTATGGCGGAGGCGATTCGTAGAAGCAAATGATCCACATTCGAGGTAAAATCCCCATTACAATTACTACAGGCTTTTGGATCTTTGCAGCAATCATTGGATTCTTAGCAAGTCAAAGTATTATTGGTACACTCATTTGGATGGGGATTATTTTTGTTTCTGTTCTTTTTCACGAGCTCGGGCATGCATTGATGGCGCTTTTGTTTGGACAAAAGCCGCGCATAGAGCTTGTGGCTATGGGAGGAGTGACGTTTCATCATGCAGAAAATCTCCCATTTTGGAAACAATTCATTATCGTTTTAAATGGCCCTCTTTTTGGTTTTTTACTTTTTGTAGGTGCAACGATCCTTTTGCAGTTGCCGATGGTGCATCCAGAAGGATTGATGAAGGAAATTCTCACTAGAGTTCAGCTCGTTAATCTTTTTTGGACTGTTTTAAATCTTCTTCCCATTTTGCCTTTAGACGGTGGTCAATTGATGAGAATTCCACTTGAGGCATTTTTTGGCGTAAAAGGGTTTAGAGCAGCTCTTATGATTAGCATGATTCTTGCTTTTGCAGTGAGTTTAACTGCCTTTTTGTATCAGCAGCTTTTTATCGGCGCGATCCTTTTTCTTTTTGCTTTTCAGAGTTTTGACACTTGGAAAAAAAGCCGAGTCTTTTCTCATCTAGATCAAGACCAGTCGATTAAAGATACTTTAAAAAAGGGAGAACTTGCTTTACAAGCAGGAGATAGAAATACAGCTAAAACTGCTTTTGAAGCAGTGCGCACTCGTACTCAAAAAGGAATGAATTTCTTAATGGCCACGCAATACCTTGCTCTAATCGAGTATGAGCTTGGAAATTTTAGCCAAGTATATGAACTTTTAGCTCCCATTCAAGATCACATCTCGATAGATGCTCTTTGTTTTTTGCACCGTGCGGCATTTGCTCAAGGGGATTTTTCTCTTGTTGATAAACTCTCAGGTGTTAGTTTTCAGCAGATGCCAACTGCTGATACAGCACTTCGCAATGCTTATGCTACAGCGGCACTTAAGAAGACAGCTTCAACTCTTGGGTGGCTTAACGCTGCGCTTTCCCAAGGGCTCCAGGATCTTCCTTCCATTTTGAATGATAAACACTTCGATCCAATTCGAGATGATGTTCAGTTTCAAAATTTTATTAATAAAATACGTTCTGCATAACTCTTTAATAGTTAAGTATTTGAGAAATAGTTTTGTTTTTTTATGTCAGATAATATCGTCGTTAGTTTAGAAAGCTTGCCAAATGAGCTTTGGGCCAACATTGCTCTTTTTCTAGATCCGGAATCGCAAAGAGCTTTGAGCCTTGTGAATCATCATTTTGAGGAGCTGACTATTGCCGCTGTATATGCGCAAGCCAAGGCTGAGCTTATGAAGTTCAAAGAACGTCTCATGGAACAAGTAGGTGCTTGTTGTGCGCTTTATGAAAGGGAGATCGTAGATTTAAGAAATGCTAAGACCCTGATTGCTACCAAACCTCGTTTGAGGCTTGTTTGAGTGCGCTAGATACAACTGTAGCGACGAAGGACAAGG
>DAHVFY010000064.1 GCA_027316765.1 Parachlamydiales bacterium
GTTGCTGCAAATAGGTCACAATTCGGGGTTGTAGCTGTTTGTTAAAAAAGTGGGTTGCTGCAAATAGGTCACAATTCGGAGTAAAAGGTCACTGCTGTGTGTGGATGCGGATGGGGGCGAAGTCGAGGTAGTCACAAGAGGTAAGAAAGTAGTGTATGCCTCTTGCTGTGCCGAAAAGTGGCGTGTCTTTCTTCAGACTATGTAGATGGCCAAATACGCAGATGTCTACTTTATATTCTTCTAAAATTGCAGAGGCGCGTGATGGTTTGAGATCAGCGCTGATGGGGGGGTAGTGGGTCATTGCAATCCGCAAATGCGCCTTTGGATCGAGCATTTTCAAACTCAGCTTTAGCCGTTCAAGTTCTCGTTCAAAGATCTTTTCACTCTCTTCTTGATGAGAGGGATCCCACTGTTTTGTTTTGTTTTCTTTTGGATTTTCTCTGAAATGGATAAAGGGATTGAAATTGTATTCTTGCGTATCCCATAGTCTTGTTCCCCCAATGGCGATTCCTTTCCAGATAAAGGCATTGTTGTGAATGAAGTGGATGGAAGGGGGCATGATTTTGGCAAGCTTACTAGAAGAGCTCCACCAGAAGTCGTGATTGCCTTTGATCATCACTTTCGTCCCTGGAAGAGCATCGATCCATTTGAGGTCGATCACGGCATCTTCAAGACGCATGGCCCAGGAGATGTCGCCTGCAATCAGGACGAGATCTTCGGGGGCAACTGCTGCTTTCCAAGCAGCTTCCATTTTTTGCGTGTAGTCTTTCCATAGAGGGCCGAACACTTCCATGCTCTTATTTTCAACGCCAAAACAGAGGTGAGGGTCGGCAAGTGCCCAAATTGTCATGATTTTTAAAGGGAAAACCCATCGGGAATGCGGGTGCCTGTAGTTACGATGATAACTCCATCGCGAATATAAATGCCATCGCCATCATATTTTTGCAAATTGTCTTTATTGGTTAGCTGAACGTTATTTCCAATGAGAGTGTGTTCATCGATAATCGCTTTTTCGATTGTGCAATTTTCTCCAATAGCAAATTCGTTGGGAAGGAGGAGGTCTTGATGAAGGGGGGGCTTGTAGAAATGGTTGCCTAAGACAAGAGAGTTACGGATGACAGTGCCTTTTTTAATATGAGCGCGAATGCCGATGATGCTATTGGAGATCTCTTTTGCTTCTACGATAGCACCTTGACTGAGCATTGCATTTTTGATGATAGTATCTTTAATGATGGGACTTGGAAGGTTGTAGCGACAGGTGTAAATCGGGTTTCTTTCGTCGTAAGTATTCAGATGAGCGCACGAGGCTAATAGGGCTAGATTTGCTTGGTAATAAGAGGCAATTGTTCCGATGTCTTCCCAATAGCCGTTGTAGAGATAGGAGTAGGTTTTGCCTTTATTTTTCATGTAAGAGGGAATGATGTGGTGTCCAAAATCATCTCCGTCTTCCTCTAGAGCGGAAATGAGGGCATCGCGTTTAAAAATATAGATTCCCATTGAACCTAAGAATTGCCCTTCTTTTTGAAAGTTAAGATGAGGCATTGCGGCTGGATTTTTGGGTTTTTCAACAAAGTCAACGACTTTTGCATTTTCATCTACTTTTAAAATCCCCATTCTTTTTGCTTCTTGCTCGCTAATAGGTAGAGAAGCGATGACAAGGTCTGCATTTTTTTGAATAGTAAATTCTAGCATCTCTTTGAAGTTGATATTATAGAGTTGGTCACCGGAGAGGATGAGAAAATAATCAACAGGAGCTTTGAGTAGGCGGTCGAGATTTTGTCTTACAGCATCTGCTGTTCCCTTAAACCATGCTTTTTTTGTTGGCGTTTCTTCTGGAGTTAGCAATTCGATGCCGCCTGGTGCGAACAAATCTAGATGATAGGTATTAAGAATATGGTGATGAAGCTCAGATGAGAAGTATTGTGAAATGACAAAGATTTGTCGGATTTGTGAATTAAGAGCGTTGGATAAAGGAATGTCAATAAGTCGGTACCGTCCCCCGAAAGCAACAGATGGTTTGCAGCGCAGGTTTGTCAGAGGAAAAAGGCGCGTTCCTTGCCCGCCAGCGAGCACAATGCTTGCGACTTGTTCTAACACGTCGTGTTCCTCTTTTTTTGTGCCCATAAAAATTTTTAGTAGCACTGTTTATATATTTTAAGCAACAGAGATTAATAAAAATAAAATAATGCAAAAATTGATTTTTGAATTTACAAACTAAGAGCTCGGCCTAGAGATTGGCCGAAGAGAGCTTTTGTTTCGATGCGACGTGAAGAAGCTTCAACTAGGTCTTGATCAAATTCGATTCTAAAAGGTTCAAAAAGTAGAATGATACAAGAGCCTCCAAAAGAAAAGAACCCTTTCTCATCCCCTTTTGAATAATGCTCACCTGGCGTGAATGTTTGATGGATGGAGCCAACAGCTGTAGCTCCAACTTCAATAAACTGAATGGTTCCAAAGGTTTTGGTATGAAGAGGTGTAATTACACGCTTGTTTTCAGATAAAATGTGAATGTTGCGTTTAAGAGCAATGGGATTTACAGAAAAAAGATGACCGTTAATAAGACGAGGTGTTTCAGGTGTGCAGTTATAGGGAAAATGAAATCTGTGGTAGTCTGTTGGACACAATCTTGCAATCACCATAGATCCTTGATTATATTTGTGTGCAAGAGCTTTATTTTGTAGAAGATCTTCTAATGAAAAGACTTTTCCTTTTACTAGGAATCCATCTGAGTTTTTAATGTTTTGAAAAGTTAAATAACGTCCGTCTGCCGGAAGGATTGCAACGTCATGGCCATTTGCGATTGGACGGCAGGAGGGCTTTAGTTTTCGAATGAAAAAATCATTAAAGCTTGCAAAAGAGTCGACATCGTCTTGAAACTCTGAGACATCTACGTGAAAAGTGTTAATAAAGGGTCGTATTTTTGCGCGACTTTTGGGTTTTTTTTGTAAATAGCCGTACAGTCTTGAGAGTAAGGAAAATTTTCCAATAAGCGGTAGTAGCGTTTTTTCCAGAATATGAGAGAGAAAAGTTGTCCCATAGAAGGCTTCAATGAGACGCTTTCCATAGACTTTTTCAGTTTCTTCTTTTTTTGTTTGTCTGTCGATGTATCGAATTGTGTGCATGAACTTTTAAGGGCGTGTTGGGTAGCTCTTCCTGGCTATAGAAGAAAACAATGCCAATTCTTCTAAATATTGTGAAGTAAACAAATACTGGAGCCGATGCTCTTTGACAATTTCGTAAATTTCAAATGCTGTACGCACCATTTGGCTTGCATACTGTTTGCTCTGTTCTCCCAACATAAAGCGTTCCTTTTGTTCGGAGAAAAGTAAAATTTTTTCTTTAAGAACCTTTTGCATTAGAAGATTTTTTTCTGTAGCCTCTATGAGATATTCCATAACGGCAACTTCATCCTCTTTGGGATAGGCAACACTTATTGGAAGAAGAAGTAAAGCAAAAACTTGGCGAAACATGCTCGATATAGTGGGATGGGTTCAAAGGCGGTCAATTTATTTGGGTGTATACCCCTTCCACTTGAAAGGCACCCACAAGCAAAACGATTCAAAACAAAAAATTTCGAATCAAAGACTGAGGTTAATATTAATTCAATATTATCCTCGGTCTTTGATTCGAAATTTTGAAGTTTTCAATTCGTTTTTCTTGGGCGCTTTTCAAGTGGAAGGGGTATAGCCTTAGACGTCGCCGCTTTCTTCTTATTTGCAAGAGATTTTTTGATCAGAATAAGTATGAGGCTAAGCGCCAAGCAAAAGCTCCTAAATTTCTATATTAATCTATATCAAAATTTCGATTTTCTCGTTAGAGAAATAGCTTTCTACATATCGAAATGTTTGAATTTACTGGAGAATCTGGTATCCTGATGAGGAAAATCAAAAGGGGAAAGAACATGATTGGTCTTGTAAAGAAATTATTTGGCACCGCTCAAACCCGACTACTTAAAAAATATCTTAAGACCGTTACCATTGTTAATGACTGGGAAAAGCGCTTTCAATCGCTTTCAGATGAAGAGCTTAAAGGTAAGACGGCTGAATTTCGTCAGAGGATCGCGCAAGGAGAGTCTCTTGATGGTCTTTTGCCAGAGGCTTATGCCGTTGTAAAGAGCACATGCCGTCGTTTATGCGGTTCTGAAGTTCATGTTTCCGGTTATAATCAAAAATGGGACATGATCCCCTACGATGTACAAATTCTTGGTGCTATCAGCATGCATTATGGCGCAATTTCTGAAATGCAAACCGGAGAGGGAAAGACTCTTACTGCGTCGATGCCTCTTTATCTTAATGCACTATCGGGCAAGCCTGTTCATCTTGTAACAGTGAATGATTATCTTGTTCAAAGGGACTGTGAATGGATTGGATCTATTTTTCGTTTTCTTGGATTAAAAGTAGAGCCTCTTGTCAATGCAACTCCTCCGCATGCTCGAAAAAATGTCTACGCAGCGGATATTGTGTACGGAACAGCTTCAGAATTTGGATTTGACTATTTACGTGATAATTCAATGGCGGAATCGCGCGAGCAGCTTTCGCAGCGTGGCCATTTTTTTGCTATCATTGATGAAGTTGATTCCGTTTTAATTGATGAAGCGCGGACGCCTCTAATTATTTCGGGTCCGGCAGCGGCTTCTCGTCAAATGTATGATGAACTCAAAAATGAGGTTTCAGCTGTTGTTCGCTTGCAACGCGATCTTTGCAATCGGATTGCAACGGAGGCCCGCAAGACGCTGGAAGAGAATGGACGGCTTACTGATGTAAAAGATGGACGCAAGCTCACGAAGGAGCAAGAAACGGCTGAAAAGGAAGCGTTTCGCAAGCTTTGGCTTGTCAGCAAAGGGGCACCCAATAATAAGGCTCTTAAGAGAATTCGTGAAAATCCCGATATGCGCGCTGAAATTGATAAGTGGGATACCTATTACTATGCTGAACCTAATAAAGAAGAGCGAGGTCAGGCGCTTTCTGAGCTCTATATTATCGTAGATGAGAGAGCAAATGAATATGAGATTACGGATAAAGGAATTACTGCTTGGGCAGATGGGAACATAGAAAAGCACAATGACTTTATAATGCTAGATCTTGGCGGTGAATATGCGGAGATTGATGCTCATCTAGAGCTGGAGGAACAACAAAAATTAGATAAAAAAGTAGCGCTTAGAGAAGAGGATGCAAGACGCAAGGAGCGGGCTCATAATTTAAGACAGTTGTTTCGTGCACATCTTTTGATGGAGAAGGATATTGATTATATCATTGAAGAAGGCAAAATCGTCATCATCGATGAAAATACAGGACGGCCTCAACCTGGACGACGTTTTTCCGATGGACTGCATCAAGCAATTGAAGCGAAAGAAGGTGTTGCAATTCAAGGAGAAACCCAGACATACGCTACGATCACATTGCAGAATTATTTTCGCATGTATGAAAAACTAGCGGGTATGACAGGAACTGCGATGACAGAGGCAGGTGAGCTTAAAGAGATTTATAAACTTGAGGTTTTAAGTATTCCAACGCACCGTCCGTGTCAGAGAAAAGATTTCGATGATGAGATCTACATGACAGAGCGGGAAAAATATAACGCCATTCTTAAAGAAGTGCAAGAGATTCATGCACAGGGAAGGCCGATTCTTATCGGTACGGAGTCTGTAGAAGCCTCAGAGAAACTCTCTCGTATTTTGAAACAAAATCGGCTCGAACATACGGTCTTAAATGCGAAAAATCATGTCCGTGAAGCAGAGATCATTGCAGATGCTGGAAAAAGAGGCGCCATCACGGTAGCCACTAATATGGCAGGGCGAGGCACCGATATTAAGTTGCAAGAAGGTGTTGCAGCGTTGGGCGGTCTACATGTGCTTGGTACAACACGGCATCAGTCTCGGCGTATTGACAGACAGTTGCGAGGAAGGGGAGCTCGTCTTGGAGATCCAGGTACGTCTAAATTTTTTGTTTCATTTGAAGATCCGCTTATGCGTCTTTTTGCATCGCCGCGGATTACCTATTTTCTACAGCGTTTTCGTCCTCCTGAAGGAGAGCCGATTAGTGCCAAGATGTTGAATAAGTCGATAGAAACTGCGCAGAAAAGAGTTGAGCAGCGTAATTATACGATTCGTAAACATACCTTAGAATATGATGATGTGATGAATAAACAACGTACGGAAATATATGCGTTCCGTAACGATGTTCTGCAGAATGATAATAGTTTGGATCTAGCTAAAGAACTTCTTGAAAATTTGTGTCATGAAATGACTTGCCGCTTTTTTATCGGTCGTTCTGTCGAGGGAGGGTGGAATCCAGAAGGATTCCGGGAGTGGCTTATCACACATTTCCCTGTAACATTTGAGAAAGAAGAATTCGATGATGATTACATCACAGCAGAAGAGATTGAAAAGCTGGCTGCGGAGAAGATTTGTCATGCTTTTGAGCTTAAGATTGCACATGAAGCAGAAAATATCTGTAAAGCACAAGCTCTTTTTGCTTCCTCTTCGCAAAAGGTAGAGCCACAGACAATTTTGCTCGGTGTTGTTTGTAATATCTTGATTCGAAATATTGACAAACTCTGGCAGGAACATCTTTTAAATATCGATCATTTGCGCGCAGAAGTGGGTCTTCGTTCTATTGGCCAAAAGGACCCTCTAACAGAATTTAAACATGAGGCATTTGCACTTTTTGATGATCTTAGCTTAAGGCTCAAAGAGGAGATTGCACATGCTTTATTTAAGTTCGCCATGATGATGCCGGACACTTCTCGTTCGCTGCAGGCTAAAAAGCCGCCACCGAAGCTGCCTTCGCAGCCGGAAACACCGCCGCATAGCCTTTTCCGCACAGATCTCTCTCTTATCCCTGATTTGGGGTAGAAACAGTCAGACTCTTTTTTCAGTGCTCAAGTTTTTGAAGCATGTTCGCGATCGTACTGTTCATAGCTAATCCTCATTTTTAAAAGGATGTGTAAAAAACATTTTTTGAGTTATATGTTGGAATTTACTAAGAGGTTTTATGATCAGTATGTATTACGCGCTCACGAAGCCGGGTATTGTTTTGGGCAATATTATTACGGTAGCTGCTGGGTTTGCTCTTGCATCAAGAGGGGTTTTTCAAGCGGATCTGTTTTTGGCAGCAGTGCTTGGGATCGCTTTTGTGATGGCTTCTGCTTGTGTGTTTAATAACTACTTTGATCGTCATGCAGATCAAAAAATGGCAAGAACGAAAAATCGAGCGCTTCCACGGGGTTTGATTTCTTTAAAAAGCGCGTTGGCTTTTGCGGTTTTCCTTGGAGTTCTGGGAGTTGCAATTTTATTCTTTTATACAAATATGCTAACAGCATTGATTGCGCTAGTTGGTTTCTTTTTTTATGTCGTAATGTATGGGATTTGGAAATATAAATCGGTCTACGGCACTCTTGTAGGAAGCATTGCGGGGGCAATTCCTCCACTTGTTGGCTACTGTGCGGTAAGTAATCGTCTTGATGCCGGGGGGATGATCTTATTTTTGATTATGGTTCTTTGGCAGATGCCCCACTTCTATGCAATTGCGATGTATCGATTTGATGATTATGTTGCCGCATCGATTCCTGTCCTTCCTGTCAAAAAAGGGATGTATGTTACAAAAGTTCACATGCTTTTTTATATTATGGCTTTTATGGTTGCCACATGGGCGCTCATCGGCTTCGGCTATGTTGGCTATGCGTATTTGGCTGTTGCAACTCTTGCAGGGGCTGTTTGGCTTTTCTTTTGCGTAAGAGGGTTTTCAGCAAAAAATGATCGCGCATGGGCGCGCAGCATGTTCCGCTTCTCTCTTGTTGTCGTCACAGCATTATCCGCTGTCATTTCTTTTGATTGGGTCTTAAGACCCTGATTGCTACCCAATGGTGTCAACTTAAAGAAATTCATATAACCCTTCGATAGCAATCAGAGTCTTAAGGAGGTAAAGATGCTAGATGGCTTTTTTGTAGCCGAAATAGCACATAGGAATGGCAGATAGGCAGTAGAAGAACCAATAGCTGCTGTTCCATTCGAGCGAGAGGAGCCCATTAGTTGAAAAGAAAAGCTGTAAAAGCCCGATCGTAAAAAGATTTGTTCCTATTATGAGGAGAAAAATAGGGAGAAAATGATGTTTAACATGCTCTTCTGCTTCTTCTTCAGCTATGAAAGTTGTTGCGGTAGCTTTGATAGAAGGTTCTTTTTCTTGCTCTCTTTCAAATTGGTTTTGATTTTTCGTGTTGTAAATAGGAGCATAAAGAGAGGAGAGACTGTCTTGAAGTGTTTGTTGTTTAAAAAGAGGAGTTTCCGATTGTTCAGGCTGCTCGGCGCCACAGTAAATACATTCTTTAGCATTGATTGGGATTCTTCCATCACAGTTTGAACAAATTTTTTGACGGTCTACTGGCTTCATAACTACACCTCATTCTTCATCGTCTCACATTATAGACAAAACTTTCTATGTTTTTTTGTTAAAACATGTAAAATGGAGGACGATTAGTTGATGGGAGAAAAAGTATGGAAAGAGAGAAAACAGATATTGCAATTATTGGAGCAGGTCCGGGCGGTTATGTAGCGGCAATTAAGGCAGCTCAAAGCGGTCTTAAAGTTACGCTCATTGAAAAGGGGTATCTGGGCGGGACTTGTCTGAATGTGGGCTGCATTCCTACAAAGACGCTTCTTGGGGGAGCTCAAGTTTTACATAAAATCAAAAGATCAAGTGAATATGGGATCTCAACCGGCGATGTTTCTTTTGACTATAGTAAAATGAAAGTTCGCAAAGATGGCGTCGTTGAAAAAATTCGCAAAAGTTTAGAGGGGCTTCT
>DAHVFY010000065.1 GCA_027316765.1 Parachlamydiales bacterium
CCTTGTCCTTCGTCGCTACAGTTGTATCTAGCGCACTCAAACAAGCCTCAAACGAGGTTTGGTAGCAATCAGGGTCAAAGGCCTGCTTACCCCCAGTATTTTTCGCTAGAATAACAATAAAACTTTTCTTGTGTTTGTTAAGTTGGTCAAAACTTAACTCAATAGGTAGAAATTCTTCATTCTTTAAAAAGACATTGCCGGCTTGCACGATTTGCTCATCTGTTAATACATAGCCTCTAAGCTCTGTATTTTTTCCATATGCTGGATTATAAAAAAACAAAGAGGGATAAAAACAAGCCATAAAATAAATGCCTGCACCGATTAGAACAACAACTCCAATCGCTCCCCCAAAAATTTTGAATGTACGATACGTCTTATCCTCCTGCATTCCAATTATTCTCATAAATTCCTTCACTTCTATCTTTTGAAGTTCTAGGAGATTTATCGATGCTAATAATCAAGTCCTGTTCTTCAAAACACTGACCTTCGGGAAGAATAGGAGGTAATTCTTGTTTTGGGTCCCATGATTCTGTATAGAAAGACAGCGGAGCTGTAATCTCTCCTAATTCAAAAAATAGAGTGTAAGTTTCGGATAAATCTTTCTCCTCGGCTGTTAATTGAAAGCAAAAAATAGCCGAACAGATTGTTAGGAACAGGCTTTTCATGAAGGTTCCTTGGTTAAAGGATAAACATTAGTTTTTTTTGAGTTTTTTGACTAGAAGCAACAGCGGTTTGCTCTAGCTCTTCAGCTTTGACCGTCATTTTGATGTTATCTGAATCTTGTCTGTTTCAGTTTAACTTTAGTGTGATTTCATCACAAAATTTCCTCCACACTGACAGACTTTTTTGTAAGTTTTTATTTTTAAAAACACATTTTATACACCATTTGTAAAATTAATTGTTTAAATAACCGGTTTTACATAGAGAAACAGTTGCTGCAACCCTCGGATTGAACATCCGATGTTGCCTTAAATTTCGGCTTTTTGATAGGCTTCTTTCTTTGAACGGGGGGATTATGGTGTGGATTAAAGAAAGAAAAACTAAAGACGGGAAAACCCGTATTAGGGCTGTAGTAAGAAGATAAGGGTTATAAAGTCGACCACGATATCTCTCGGTCAAACAATTAGCCGCAATGGGCTTTCTCCCTGAGGGTGGGATTAGACATTTGATATTTAGCAATGAAGAGTTCAATCAAAAGGTTGTTCGTAGATTAGGAAAAAAAATCCTAATAGACCTTCAAGCCTTGTACGATTTTATCAACAAAAAAAAATCTTAATGGCGGGGGTAAAACATGTTGCTAAGACGGCATAATACTTGTCACGTCAGGTCTAAGCTCTTTTTAATGGGTAGAAAACAACCTTATGCACATTCAGTGCGCAAAGAAAAAACACGCTCATGGCAAGAGTATGAGATAGAAAAAAACAATGATTATATTATTAATCGTAATTCTTTTTGTTTTTTTGATATGTAAATTGAACAATCCAACTGACCCTTTCAAATACATTTGGGATTTAGCTTTGTTAGATCAAAAATATCTAGATCTACAAAAAAAACAATACTCATCAATTGACAAATTTTATAGACAGGCTCGATGGAGAATTGAAGAAGGTTTGAAAAAAGCTGACTGGTTTTCCGAAGGTTTTTTTTCTGAAGTTGAACATATAATGAAAACTCGAAGGTCTCTCGATATTTTATTAAAAAGAACTTGGAAATATGCAAAGGAATTAGCTGGGGCATATGGTTACAACGAAGAAGAAGTAAACAAAGAAGGTTTTTGCTGTCCTGGGTGGGATAACTTATGGAAGTTATACCACCACCATAAAGAGCGCATTCTTTTAAAAAAATCGCCGCGCAATAACTTTTCTCACTCAAAAAGCAATTCTTCAGACTCCTTCCATTCAAGTTCTAACCATAAAACATCAGACCGCTCTTATTCATGGGAGCAAAAAAATCACCACGACAGCTCTTCATTTGATAGTGTTAAATCAAAAAATCAGAAAATTTTTCATGGCATTTATGATCTAAATGAACTTAAGAAAAAATATTATAGACTGGCTAAGTTAAACCATCCTGATTGTGGAGGATCGGTGAAGGCTATGAAATTATTAAATGAATACTATCAAGAAGCACTTCAAAAAATATTGAGCAAAGATAGCTCATAAGATAAAAATCCAGCAAGTGTTCTTTTATTTACATTCCCAAGATATCTGTGCCGAGTTTTTCTATAATACCAATTACATTCCCTTCAGTTAAATGAGCATGTTTTTTAACCATTTATATAGTGTTATGATTTAGCACCTCGGCAATCTGAGAAAGAGATGCATATTCAAAGAATGTCGTGCTGGCGGATAAAGGAAGGCATTTTAGCTAGATGGAAAAGGATATTACCTTCAGAGGTGACTAAGCAACTAAACCTCAAAAACTCCTACTCATTGATGTTTAGATGGTTAAGTTGAAACTAAACGAGAAAAGATCCCTCAAGAGAGGGGTGCATTGAAAAATTGCTGATATTCATAAAAATTGAAGAATGGAGCCTTAAGCAAGATTTGGCGGCAATCGAGGTCTCAGTATTGCATGTTAAGGACTACCCACAGAAAGAGAAATTTTTAAGGTGCATAACATATTGATATTAATTTGCTTTTGATTTTATTGTAATTATAGTAAAATAATTATATAATATTGCTGTTATAATTATAGGTTTTTATGGTTACAGGAATTAGTTATAGAGGGGATATTACGGGCCTTGAGCTTTCCCCAATGCAAGAGAGGTTTCAAAGGGCGTTCAAACAACATAAAATCGCTGAACTGAAGGCCCTTTATAAGGAATCTCCGGAGCAAGTGAAAGGGTTTTTTATAGCGGAGGCGCGTGCAGTATCCGATGCTTTGCGCGGGCTTGGAGGCTACGGGGGTGATCTGGAATTGTTGCTGTGGTTAGAGGAGATTGGAGAAGCGTCGACATTTGTCTCATCGATTCGTTATGGAGAGATCTTACAAAAGGCTGTTAAGGGTAGAGCCTCTTCGGGGCCTTTGATTCGGTGGCTTGTGGAGAACAAGAGGAGTGAATTGCAGCGCAACGATTTTAAAACTGCTGTCACTACATCTGTCTATCCAGAGCTTGACATCGATATCCTCCAACTCTTAATTGAAAATGGGGCTGAATGTGCAACAGATGATGATTTGGATGCGTTTTTCTTTGAGGCTCTTGAGAGAGGAAAATCTGGTCTGTCTATATGCAGCTTTCTTTGGGAACATGGGTTAAAAAGAGAAAATTTCCCTGAGAAGCTTTACATAACATGGGTAAGAAATGTTCTACTTAAGGCCGATAGAGGAACTGAGGGTCTTTTTTTGATTGATTGGCTTCTTGAAAAAATGCTCCTTTTACACCTCCCTCAGGTGTACCGTCTGCTGCAGCCCCTTGAGATGAAAGAGAGCGATGAGGTTGCCATTTATTTAAAGAGCAAAGGGATTTTGATGATCGCTAGGGGTAATTCTCTTGAAATAGATTTTTCTTCTTTATTCATTAAAATTGGGCCTGCGGGTCTTGCTGTTTTTGATAGGATTCTTTCTTGGTCTTTGGATAAGATCGATCCTTTCAGTATTCAGTGGGCATTTTTGAAAGGGGCGGCAAATGGAGAAAACGGAAAGGCACTGATGCAGGGACTTAATGAAAAGGGCTCTATCTCCTTTTGGACATTTCAACGCGCCATTAAAATTGCAGAAACGCAGGGTGACATAGAGATTGCTAATTGGATTCAGGAGCTGCAGAAAAGTAAATACCAAGAGGGCAAGCTGTATGAAATGACCCCTTGTGATATTCAATTAATGCTGGCCTCTTCAGATAAGCCATCGGGCTATCACTTTCTTGGAGACCTTCCTGTGCGATATCAATGGATTCCTCTAGAGCAAGCAGAGCTTGACCGGATGGCCTTAGACGGCGATCTTCCAGTCGATCAAGAAGACCTTTTTGAGGGCTCTGACGTAGTTATTGTAGATGACGCTCAGACGGACCTGCAGGTGAATGAAATTACTGCCTACGAAGCGGAATTGTTTCGGAAATTGTACCAACGTATCAAACATGGGCATACGCCTCTTGATATTCGCGGAAATGAAACCTATAAGAGGTCAATATATGAGATTTTCCGCAAAATGATGACCCGCCCTTCCGGGAGATGGTTGCTTGTCAGTGCTTGTCGGCTGCAGCATAAGCTGCCTATCATAAATGGTGGTGATTCTCCGACTTATTATTCAAAGATGAAAAGTATTTTCATGCCTCTTCAAGCACGAATGTCGGATGATGCAGATTTGTTTCATGAGGTGACCCATGCACTCAATCATGCCAGAGACGAGAGTCTTTATTTTAAGCTTGCATCTTGGAAGTCTTTAAATTTTTGGTATACTGATCTTGAAGAACAGCGCACGATTGCAGGTTCTAATGAGGAATGCGGGCCTATCCCAGCATTCGCTCTTTGTGAGAACACCTACAGATGCGAAAGAGGCTATCCTCGCCGTCATGGTCACGCTAAGGAATCTCCTGATAATTAGCCGAATGATCTAGCAATAATATGGGATAATTAGACAATAGTTTTTTGAAATACCAAGGCCCACCTGCGGCCCGCAAGGGGCCTAGTAAAGACGGGTAATGGCTAAAAGTGGTAGTTGTGAAAAAGCGTCAATTTCCTGTATGCTAATGCTTGCAATTAATCGATAGATAAAGTAAAAACAATATTTAATTTTTAAATTACGATGATAAACAAAATTTTGTTCGCATGTGTTTGTTCATTTTCTGTTTTTTGTAATCAGAGCTTGTTTTCTGAACAAACTAGTCTAAAAGTTCTCACGTCAGTTGTAGCGCCGGAAAGCGTGGTGTTTTTGGCTGTCCAAAACTATGCGATAGGTAAAGAGCTGTCATGTACATTACTTTCAGTAGGTGATAATGACACTTACTTAGTCACTGCCAGTCAGAAAAAATATATCTTAAGAATCTATCGCTATAAAAAGCACTGGCTACACGAGGAAGAAAACTACATTTTTGAGTTGGAATGGTTAACTTTTTTGAAAGAGAAAAATCTCCCCGTTTCCTATCCCATTCAAAGACTTGATGGAGGTTTTTTAGGAACAATATCAGCCCCTGAAGGACAACGATATTGGGCATTGTTTAGCTTTGCAGAAGGGGAGGTAACTCTTGATGTGACATCAGCAGAAGCTTATGGACAAAGTATCGCTGAAATTCATGTCGCTTCCAATGCATTTAAAACCTTCCATCAAAAACATCAGGCCAATTTGGATTTTCTTATAGATATTCCTGTTGCTCGGATAATCAATGATATTAGCAATAACAGGAAAGAAGATGTGCACTATTTGCGTGTGCTCGCTGCTAATTTAAAAGCGAGAATTGAATCTATTCCATTTTCTGGAGATGAATACGGTATTATCGGAGGCGATTTTCATGGGCAGAATCATCACATTGATGAACAGGGTAAAATTACTCATTTCGATTTTGATTTATGCGGATATGGCTGGAGAGCATATGATGTAGCAGTATTTCGTTGGGCTAGAGCACGTGATGATGATGATATGTGGAACGCTTTTTTAAAGGGCTATAATAGCGTCCGTCCTTTAAGTGATAATGAAATGAAGGCTATTTCGGTTTTTGTACTCATTCGCCATATATGGCTCATGGGTAGTCATACCACATATCCAGATATCGCATGCAACAAGGAATACTGGGATCTGCGGTTTAAAAATCTACGTAAGCTTGAAAACAAATACCTTTCACCTCAGCAAGAAATAATCGACAATTAGGACATAATCGTTGTTCGGGCATTGCGTCTGGTTCTTGGGGGTTTAGATTTGATCCGTATCTCGATATCTTGATCTAATGCCATGAGGAACTTAAGCAGACGATCCATGCTAAATCCTGCTAGTTTACCATGTAATAGAGCGGATACTTTAGGTTGGCTGATCCCTAAAATTTTTGCAGCGCGTTCCTGAGTCAATCGTTTCTTTTTAATAATGTGTTCAATTTGTCTGGCAAGCTCTGCCTTAGCAAGCCTTTCCTCAGCATCAGGTAAGCCTAAATCAGCAAATACATTGCCACTACCTTTGACATAATCTTCCATAATTTTAACCTATTTTTTTGTGCATTTCTAGAGCCTGCTTAAGTCTATTTTCTATGAGATTGATCTCATGTTTTTGGGTCGAAATCTCACTTTTTGACTTCTTTTGGAATACGTGAAGGACATAGATCGCTTCACTAAATCGAACCGTATACACAGTTCTATATGTACTCCCTTGACCATCCTCGACAATCTCAAGCACCGCTCAACAAAATCTACACAAAATGTGTAGATTTATCCATAAATATCTACATTTTAGTCAGCAGTTGCCAACCCCCTTCGCTATGAAAATGAAAAGTTCTATAAGTAAGAAACTGATAAAGAATATCTAGTTTTTTTGGAAAAACTCATAAACACCTGGTTTTCATGAGCCTATAGTTAAAAAAGTCGAATTTTATGCTTATATAGCATAAAATTTGCTATTTTTTATCGCTTCTATGCTATATTAAAGAAAAGGTGGTACGTAAATGAGACGAACAAACCTGTCGGAAAAGCTTCTTCTCGAAGAGGTTACTGAATCCGCTGAAAGAGCAAAAAAAGCTTCTAAGGGTCTTTCCATTGGTTCTTACATTAAAATGATTCGTCTTCAGTTGGGGATGTCGCAAGTCATATTGGCAAAGCGGGCATCTGTTCCCCAGTCAACCATTTCTCGTATTGAAAAAGGAGACAATGATGTTAATCTCTCTACCTTGAATAAAATACTAGAACCCCTCCTTTGTGATTTTGTGGTTGTTCCCATGCTGCGAGAGCCTATTGATAAAATTCGCCGCAAGCAGGCAAGAAAACAAGCTGAAAAGCATATACGCTATTTGAAGGGTACGATGAGTTTAGAAGAACAGAAACCGGATAGCAGGTTCCTCGAAGAGTTATTGAAACAGGAAGAAGAGCGACTGCTCAGCACCTCAAGCTCAGATCTTTGGCAAGAATAAAGGATTCTTATGCGTTTTGAGTTTCCGGAAGGCGCTACACCCCTGGAAGATTGTAGTGATCTTCTGCTTTCCTGGGTTAATGAAAGACATGATTTGAATCGGGTAGAAGCAGAGAATATTTCAAGTGCACAGAGGAAATATCTTCGTCCTTCTTCAAAAGAGATCGCCTCATGGTTCCGTCCCGCTGAACTTCAAGCGATTCATCATACAATGTTTGGAAATGTCTGGGGATGGGCTGGAAAATTAAGAAAATCTATCACCTCAATTGGAATTGTTCCTCAATTAATACCGATGCGGATTGCAGAACTTTGCATGGAAGTAGGTTCGTGGTCTACTGAAGCGATAGAACTTACCTTTTTAGAAAAAAGTGCTAGAATTCATCATTGCTTAGTGCAAATACATCCCTTTGAAAATGGAAATGGTCGGTTTTCCAGGTTGGTTGCAGACCGATGCCTTCTCTGTTGGAAATGTCAACATCCTCTTTGGCCAGATAGTCTTAATTTTGATGGAACAGCAAGGAAGCAATATATCCAAGCATTAAAAGATGCGGATAGGGGTGATTATGAACCTCTAGTTTCCATAATGAAAGAATTTGGTGCATCTGATCCTAGCTTTAATATGCTGTTTCAGGAAGGTTCGTATAAGCCCTACCTTGAAGGTTCCAAAGGCATTGCGAAGATACGTGCATTATTGAGAAGGGGAGCAGATCCAAATGGTGGGACTGAAAATAGGCATCGGTCCCTGCAGCTTCTTATTAGAGCGCAATTAGAAAGCCATACGAAATTTGAAATTTTGAAACTATTGATCGAAAAAGGTGCTGCAATTGATACGGCAGATAAAAGCGGACTGACCCCTTTTCAGGTTGCCGTTACTATAGAGAATAGAGAGATTGCGCTTTTTTTGCGCTCCAAAGGAGCTCGGGCATTAGCACCTCCAGGCATTGGTTACACAAAATATTATAATTTATTCCGTCAGCTTCCTCCAAATTAAGAATCAAAATATGTCAGGATTTTGTTGAGCGGTATATATCCGGCGCTAGTTATGGGCATCATCTTCACCTTCGCATTCCTCCCTGTTTTATTCCTACCTCTCAAGAGCATACAGATTTGCTGCTAAGTAGCATTCTGATCCACGAAGCAACTCACCACATATCCGGTTGCGCACCAGGGATGCAAAAAGAACTTTTAAGTCAGGCATTTTTAAATCATAGCGGAACGATTATAGAACCTCTAATAGAGGCTCTTGAAGAACCTTTAATCGTAGCTAGTCAGATGATCTTTGTTAAAATGTACCACCCTCAGATCTATGATACTGTATCTTCTTGGTTTTTCTTTCCTCTTGCTGAACGATATTTCACTCTTCTTGAGACATATCTCAATACAGATCGATCTATTGACGCTGCATTTGTAGAAGAGTGTGGAAAGAGCTATCACCTAATAAACAACTAAAGTATTGTTAAGCAAATTATACCAAGCAGGAGAGGGAAGATGCGTTTATTAGGTTGGATAGGTCTAATTGTAAGCTTAGTTTCTTTGCAAGCAACGGAATCTTTAGAACAGGCTCTTGTAAGTAAGGTTGTATTGATTACAGGATGTTCTAGAGGCATAGGCCTCTCTACAGCGGAGCTTTTGGCGCAAAAGGGATATGTGGTATATGCTACA
>DAHVFY010000066.1 GCA_027316765.1 Parachlamydiales bacterium
GAGTTGAACTCGTCATTCAACTTGTAGCTGTTTGTTAAAAAAGTGGGTTGCTGCAAATAGGTCACAATTCGGGGTTTTAGTGAGAAGCTATCGTATTGACGTGCCGATAGAGAGCAACCCAACGACGATATTCTTCTCTAAGAGATTTGTTTAGAGCTTTGATCTGTAAGTTTAACTCTCGAAGATAGCTCTTTTCCTTTATTTTCTCTTTTTTAAGAGCGTAATATCGATCATTGAGTTCTTTAATCTGTTTTGCTTTGGCAAGTACTGCATCAATAAGAGATGTAATTTTCTCTTCCCATTCCTCTTTTTGTGAATTCAATCGAGTTTGAATTTTCTCCATAAGAAGCTGCTTTCTTTCTAAAAGAAGAGTCTCTTGAATGAGATAAGGGGGCACTTTTCTTAGCTGATAGGCTAAGTTGCATTTATGCAGGATCCAAATAAGCCATTTTGTTGGGTCAAAGTGGTACCAACGGACTCCGTTACGGTAGTCATAGGCAAACATGTGATGATAGTTGTGGTACCCCTCTCCGAATGTTAACAGGCAGAGAACATAGTTGTCGGCAGCGGAAATTTCCTGGCAGAATGTGCGAGCGCCCCATGTATGTGCAAGAGAGTTAATGAACCATGTGAAGTGGTGCAGAAAAAAAGTTCTTAGTAACCAGGCAAAAACAAAGGCTCCCCAGTAATTATCAAAACACCAACCAACAAAAAGAAAGAATAAAGTATTTGTAATGATCATTAAGATTGGATAGAAGCGGTGCTGAAAGCGAACGAGGGGGTTTCTTAAAAGGTCTGCTACCACTTTATTTTCAATTGGTTTTGGCTTTTCAAATAACCACAAAAAATGGGCGTACCAGAAGCCTCTTTTAATTGAGTGAGGATCTCTGTCTGTATCAAGAAATGCATGATGGCAACGGTGGTCATATGACCAGCGTAAGGCACTTCCCTGTGTTGCCATTGTTGAGAAAAACAAAAGAATTCCCTCAACGACAGGATTGAGCTTATAGGTTAAATGGGAATAGAGGCGGTGATAACCTGCTGTTACACTCATACCGGTGATGTATACTAGAAAAAAAGAAAAGAGAGCGAGTTTCCAAGGAAATCCATACTGAACAACATATAGAGGAAGGACGACTAGTAAAACAAGATGGTAGGTAATGAGGAATAATCCGGGCACCCAATTAAAATTATATTTATTCAAAAAATACTCCTATCTGTGAAACTGAATCGTATGACTTTGGTTTTTTTTTGTCTAGAAGTCTATTTTTTACATGGAGAGGTGTATGGAATTTTTTTTGTAAAAAATGTATGCTTTTTGATTTTAACCCCGAATTGTGACTTGATTTTTCCCTATAGTATCTACAAATTTGGGCGTTTTGAGAGTGGAAGGGATCTAGAGGAAATAGGATCTCGAAGGAAAAGACGTGCATTCAGAGTTCTTTTGTGATAAGGTAATCTCGAATTAAAAAATTCATCTTTGATACGCAAAAGACGTCCTTTAAAACCGTTCTTTGATCTAAGTAGATCTTTAGAGGTTGTCTGAAAAACTTAACGTCAATTTTAGAAGTTATTTTGACGTGAGAATTAGCAGATACTTCTTAGTGTCAGAGAAAACTATAAAAAGGATTTAAATGACGAATTTTGAATGTTTTGGATTATCCGCTGATTTAATTGATGCTTTGGGGCGTATGAAGGTGGTAGCACCGACTCCCGTTCAGAAAGAAACGATCCCAATCGCATTGACAGGTTCAGATGTCTTGGTATCAGCACAGACGGGGACAGGTAAGACAATTGCTTACTTAATCCCTTTAATTATGAAGTTGAGTAGTTCTCCTCAAGAAACTGCTCTTATTTTGGCTCCAACTAGAGAGCTTGCTATGCAGATTCAGCAGGCATTAAATCAAATTTTTGGAAAATCTTCTGTGCTCAAGACGGTTTTGCTTATAGGGGGTGCTCCTATTTTTAGACAGCTTTCTGATTTAAAGAGGCGCCCACAACTCATCATCGGGACTCCGGGTAGGGTTACGGATCATCTGGTGCGGGGTAGCTTGAATTTGGGTTCTACGCGCTTTTTAGTCATCGATGAAGCTGACAGAATGATGGATATGGGATTTGGTGTGCAATTAGATAAAATTGCAGAATACCTCCCCAAGGAGAGACAAACACTGATGTTTTCAGCTACGTTGCTTCCTCCCATTGAAAGATTGGCTAACAAGTATTTAAGCAATCCAAGACGCGTTTGTATCGATTCAGCATTGAGACCGGCTCCTAAAATTAAACAAGAAACCCTTCATATTTCCGATGCAGAGAAATGGCCGCAATTGTTGCAGCAGCTTGAGCAAAGAGATGGCTCTGTTATTGTTTTTGTTAGAACAAAAATTCGTGCTGTCAATTTGTGCAATGACCTCAAAGAAGAAGGATTGAATGCTGATGCAATGCACGGTGATTTGCCGCAACGGCGAAGAGAAAGAGCGATTCAGTTATTCAGAATTAATAAAACTCGTGTGATGGTTGCAACTGATGTTGCTGCGCGGGGCTTAGATATTCCTCATGTCATGCATGTCATTAATTATGACTTGCCAGAGTGTCCTGAGGATTATATTCATCGTATCGGAAGAACAGGTCGTGCCGAAGCTGAAGGCTTTGCTCTTTCTTTTATATCGCCAAAGGAAGGCGGCAAGTGGAGAGCCATTACAAGAATGCTCAATCCTGATGCTGCTAAAGAAGAGCGTAAGAATTTTCATCAAGATAATGCTCCGGGAAGAAAACGGGGTCCTGAAAAGGCAAAACCAAATTGGCAGAAGAAGAGATTTGGAAACGACAGCAGACCGTTCAAAAAGAGCTCAGAGGGGCAAGCATCTAAAAAAGCATTTAACACTCCCCATGCGCCAAAAGCATTTTCTTTTAAGTCAAAAAAATCATCGTTTAAAAAGAGTAATGCTGCTAAGTATTAATACCATAACTCCTAATTGCTGTTTCCTATAGTCTCTAAGAAAACTGCACAGCTTACCCGCTGTGCTTCATTTCTTATTTCGTAGAATTAAAGAGGCGGCAATTAGTATCTTAGGAGGTTTGTGGTGTTTAGAATCTGCATTGTCTTGATCGCTTTCGCTATTTTCGATCTCTACTCTCTTGAGAACACGCATTCTACGTGTCATGTTTCTACAAAAAAAGTGCTTGTTGTGGGTTGTGGTCGTAGCGGTACTGGATATATTGCTAGATTCTTTCAGTTATCTGGTTTAGATGTTTCTCATGAGACCTCTCGAGGCACTCAAGGGTGTTCTTCTTGGTATGCGCTTGCACATTTGTATGGGCCTTCCGGGCTTGCTTTAGATAACGTTCACTTTGAACATGTGATTCATCAAGTGAGACATCCTCTTGATGTGATTTCCTCCTGGGTCATTAATTTATTTAACTTGCAGAATAATGCATGGAAATTGATTCGACAACATCTCCCTGAGATCTCTAGCTCTGACTCTCTTCTTGTTCATTGTGCCAAATATTGGTACTATTGGAATTTAAAAGCTGAAAAAATTGCTGAGTGGCGGTATTGCATTGAAGATCTTCCCTCTATTTTGCCAGAGTTGGAAGAAAAAGTAGATTATCCGTTGAATGCGGGTGTTTTTGAAATTTTATCTAATAAGACAAACACCTGGAGACTGATTTCGAATAGGATAACTTGGGAAACCTTAAAGCAAGAGCTTCCCATGTGGTTATTCAATGAATTGCAAGAAATGGCGGGTCGGTATGGATATTCGATAGTTGATGATCTTGAATGTGAACTTAACTTTTGAAACACGTTCGGTATAATTGTATACATATAGGAGGAATGGATATGAAGGCACTAGTTTGTTTGCTTGTTCTGCTTTTTTTTGCGGGATGCTCTTCGAATAAAAATAATCAGAATGAACAGATTATAGAAGAGTCGGGTCATGGCGGTGGAGAGAGCGGAGGGTTTTAACCCTTGTTTAAAGTTGTTGTTGCTCTGATTGTCTTAATTGTCTCCGATCTTTATCCTTCTCAAGCTGTAAAGAAAGTGCTTGTAATTGGTTGCGGTCGGAGTGGCACTACATATATTTCTAAATTTTTTCAGTTATCTGGATTAGACGTTCATCATGAAAGCTCTCGTGGCACTGATGGATGTGCTTCTTGGTGTGCAGTTGCAAATTGTTACGATCTTTTTGAAAATTCAATAAAGGATATGCAATTTGAGCATGTGCTGCATCAGGTGAGGCATCCACTGGATGTGATCTCCTCGTGGGTGACTAATTTTTCTAATTTGCATGATGTATCGTGGAAATTTATTCGGAAACATACTCCTGAAATCTATTCTTATGATTCCCTTCTTGTTCAGTCTGCTAAGTACTGGTATTACTGGAATTTAAGGGCTGAGAAGATGGCGGAGTGGCGTTATCGAGTTGAAGATCTTCCTTTCATACTTCCTGAATTTGGAAGACGAATCAATTATCCATTTGATGCAGCAGTTTTTAGTTCTTTGTCTAATAGAACCAATGCATGGAATGTGATTTCAAACAAATTGACATGGAAATCTCTGCGTCAAGGACTTCCCATGTGGTTATTCAAACAAATTCAAGTGATGGCGTTTCGTTATGGGTATTCGATTACAGATGATGCGTTATGAAAATCTACGGGGTGCTTTTTTTTGTTTTCAATTTGTTTTGCTTGAGTGCTTTTCAACCGGAAGCACTCTATTCCAAACTTTTTCGAAAATTTGACATAAGGCTCCATTTGCAATCACATTGCATGCTGTGATGATGGGATCTAGAATAACGTTAAAAGCCAGAATGATCGCAATCATTTCCGGATTAAAGGAAAGATAGGATTCATAAATAGGGAGCATGATGAAAACAGCCCCTCCCAGCACTGCTGCTGTTGCAAATCTGGCAAGAACAAAAACAATGCTAAAGCTTGTCCAAGTCAAGAAGTCTGGTGGATGTCCAAAGAAGTGTTGGTAGAGTAAAAAACACAAAAAGGAGTTTGCAATACAATCTCCGACTTGTTGGATATTAGTTGTGGCAGGGATGACAGCTTTTGCGAGTTCTGGATTTGTTAAATTTTTTGCTGTTCCTGAAATGGTAAATGGCATTGTTGACAAGCTGCAGCCTGAAGAAAATGCAATTGCTCCAGCCGGTAAGAGATTGCTCATTTTTTTACAGGCGGTAATCAGAGAGAAATTGCAGCCTGCTAGGAAGATGATAAAAACGTAGCATCCTAAAAAGAAGAAGAGAAAAAGAAGTAGCATTCCATAATGAGCAAACATTTGTTCTAGCATGTGTGTTTGATGCATCCTTGCGACAAAACCGAGTATAAATAGAGGGATGAGTTTAGAAAAAATATGTGTTAGTATCCACTCGGCTTTTTGTTTCCAAGAGTAAATACAGCGGTATAAAAAATCATTTTTCCACAGAGCTCCAATACATCCAATGATAAGCCCTAGAATCGCTCCTTTGTCAGGGGACCACCAATTAGGCTTAGTAAAAGGAAGCCGCCATAAAAGAGCGAAATTGGAGTGGATGTCAAAATGATCTAAATTGGGTAACAGATTTGAAATAATATGCCCTCCCGTATAAGCATACCAGACGCTGCTCAGATTGGATAGAGCTTCAAAAATGATAAGAGTACAAATAAAAAGAGGTGCTTGTTTATGAAAAGAGCAGACAACTTGGGAGATAAATAAGCCGATTGTGATCGGTAGTAGCCAGATGAGAAGATCTTTGATCAGAACACTCACCGTATAGAGAGCTTCATGTGTGTGTAAAGATAGATGAGGAGAAAGAAGAAAGTAAAGAATGAGTAACAGAATAGTCTGTAGCCCGCGATGTCGTAGAACTTTGCATATTTTGAAGCGAAGGGAGTTCATTGCTTAAGATTAAGAGATTAAGCTAAATTCTTAAAGGCATGTTTTTTCTTCTCAGAATTTGATTGATCGACTAAATTGTTTTTTCGTATTCCAATGATGGTACAAAACGATGAGATCCATATTCAAGAGAGTCTTTTTTCTGTTTTTTTCAACTCTTTTCCTAGTGGCAAACGCTCTAGAAATTCGTCCGGGCAGGTACAGTGAGTGGGAAATGTTAGAAGTTGTGGCTGGGCTTTTGCCTAAAAATCCAGTTGTGATTCAAGCCGGGTATTATCCAGATTCTTTGCAAAAAATGTTTCATTTGTGGCCAGCTGGGCGATTTCATATTTTTGAGCCGAATCCTGAGCATTTTCAGCAGCTCAAAAAAATGCAGCATTATTATCCAAATGCAGAAATTTTTCCTTTAGCTCTTGCTGAGATGTCAGGTCTTGCGCCTTTTTATGTGGGGACATCTCTTACAAATTCGAGGATTGGCTCTTTACTTCCTTCTAAAGAGGAGTGGAAATGGCATTATACAGATACTTGGAAAATTATGGTGGAATGCAGAAATCTTCAGGAATGGGCAAGAGCGCAGGGAATTCAGACGGTAGACTTTATCTGGCTTGATATGGGCGGTATGGAATTAGCTGTCCTTAAAACAATTCCCCACCTGATAGAACATGCCAAGGTTGTGTTATTAGAAACGTATGAAAAGGAGTTTCGTTGTGGGATGGGCTTATTCGAAGATGTTGTGCATTTTTTAGACCAACGCGGCTTAGAGCTGATCCATCAATGGAAAGTGCCTGGATATCAGGGATATTCCTTATTTATGAAACAAGGGCTTGCTGAGGTGATAAAATGAGGAAGTGTTTTTTATTGTGCGTGATGAATGCATTCTTTTTTTGCGGCCTTATTGCCGATGATACTGACTACACAGAAGAAGAACTCGAGTTGATTCGCAAAGTAACTATTATTACAACAACCAGTGCAATTCCCTCTAATCCGAGTACAGAGATGATCGAAGAAGCGCAGGCAACATGGCTTCAGGTGCCGGCTCTTCGAAAATGTAAAAAGATTATCGTATTTGATGGAGTGCCAACGCCTCAGAGGTATCGCTCTCTTGCCTACGAGCTTTTTATTAAAAATTGTGAGAAGTTAGTGGAGGATGATCCGAATTTTGCACACACAAAACTTGTTATTAATACCGAGCATAGGCACCTTGCGAATTCTTTGCGAACCGCAATTTATCTTGTGGATACTCCCTACGTTCTTGTACATCAGCATGATTTTTGTTTATCTAAACCTTTTGATTTTTTTAATTTAGTTCGTTCTATGGACAGGAATCCGGGTTTAAAGATGATTCGCTTTAATAAGTTCTCCAATCTCGCTAATTATTGGGACGGTCCCATTGATGACTACATTGAGGGAGGCGCATTGATCCCTTTAATGCGCACTTTTGGATGGTCAGATAACGATCATTTTGCTAGAACCGATTATTATACGAATTTTGTTCTTCCTAAGGTAACATGGAATGGAGCCATGGAGTGGTTCTTGCATGACCCTGCTAAGATCATGCGCTACCATCGAGATTATGGCTGTTACCTTTATGGCGAATATGGGGAAACGCATTATTTGCATCATATTGACGGAAAATATTATCAACCCAAAAAGAAATGATGACGACTTTATTTCCTACGCTTCGTCTGCGAAGACTTAGACAGCATCCAGTACTGCGAGATTTAATTCGGGAAACTGAGGTTAATCTTGGCGATCTGATTTTGCCTTTATTTATTAAAGGAGAAGAAGGGGAGAAGGTGGCAATCCGTTCGATGCCGGGTTGGTTTCATATTCCTTTATCAAAAATTAAAGAAGAAGTTGAAGAAATTGTAGCTCTTGGAATCACTTCAGTGATGCTTTTTGGTATTCCACCCCATAAAGACGCTGTAGGAAGTAATTCTTACGATGAATTTGGAATTATTCAAAAGGGAATTCGCAAAATTCGAGAGGTGTCTTCTGATCTTTTGATTATGTCGGATGTTTGCTTTTGTGAATATACAGATCATGGTCACTGCGGATTCATCACAGAGAGGTTAGGACGGCCTGATGTGGATAATGACAGGACACTCGAGCTGCTCGTTAAGCAAGCGATAAGTCATGTCCAAGCAGGTGCGAACGTGCTTGCCCCAAGCGGTATGATTGATGGCGCTGTTAGAGCAATTAGAGCCGGTTTAGATGCCTCAGGTTTTGAACATATTCCTATTCTTAGCCATTCGGTTAAATATAACACCTGCCTTTATGGTCCCTTCCGCGATGCGGCAGAAGGAGCTCCTCTTTTTGGAGATAGAAGTTCTCATCAAATGGATTCTGCAAATGCGCTTGAAGCATTAAGAGAGGTCCAGATGGACGTTGAGGAAGGGGTTGATATGTTGATGGTAAAGCCAGCTCATGCTTATCTGGACGTGATCTATCGCGTGAAACAGAGCTGTCCTCATATTCCTCTTGGTGCTTACCATACAAGTGGAGAGTTTGGCATGATTAAAGCTGCTGCAGAAAAAGGGTGGCTTGATGAAAAAAAAGCGGTCATTGAGATTTTGAGAGCGATTCGAAGAGCTGGCGCAGATTTTATTATCACTTATTATGCAAAAGAAGCGGCGCAGTGGGGGCTTTTTGCGCAAAAATAAATTCGTCCCAGCAAAGCGGATTTCGAAGGAAGTGTATTTTAAAAATATGTGAGTGTTTGCTACCATCTTTTCCTTGTACCCCGAATTGTGACCTATTTGCAGCAACCCACTTTTTTAACAAACAGCTACAAGTTGAATGACGAGTTCAACTCT
>DAHVFY010000067.1 GCA_027316765.1 Parachlamydiales bacterium
GCTCTAGAGCAGGGAGTCCTTCTCGATCCATCCCTTCTAAAAACAGCTGAAAGGGATGCTGTCCCAACAGGCTGGGGCGAGCAATATGGTCTTGGCTTCTTTGTTGGAGACTCATGGTATGGACATACGGGTGTTGCTGAGGGAATTAACGGCAATTTTAAAATTTTTCCAAGCTCAGGCTACAACGTAATCATCCTTGCCAATATGGACAGGCCTGCAGCAGAAAGGGTTGCTGACTTTATCCAGGCCCGCCTGCCTTTGGAATAAAACCCAAATAATTCAGCTTGTCTATTGCCCTACTTTAATGCAATGGGACGTTGAAAAGTGTCATAGGCGATTTCTCGTGAGGATCCATTGGGCAAACAGATTTTTGTGAGGTTGCCCTGCGGGCTGTATTCATACAGAGTCACAGATCCAAGGGCATCTGTGACCTGGCACAGGTGATGATGCTCATCGTATGTAAAATGAGTTGTCTTTTCAAGAGCATCTGTAATGGAAAGGATGTTTTCAAGCCTGTCGTGAGAATAACGTGTTGTCCCAGAAGAAGAGGAAATGGAGGTGATCTGATCCCGTTCATTATAGGTGTAATTCAGAGTCCTTCCAGCCTCAGAAATGGCAATAAGCCGGCAGTTTTCATCATACTTCCTTTCTGAAATGCAGCCATTCTCAAAGCAGATCTTAAGAGGAAGCCCATTGTCATCATATTCAAAGTCTCTTCTTGTTCCATTTGGAAACTCAATCGAAACCAAATTTCCAGAAGAATCGTAATGCAACGTCGTGGCAAACCGCTCATTCCCTTCTTTGATCACCTCTCCCTCTCTGACTGTGAGCTGGGTCAAGTGAAAAGGTTTATAAATTTTTATGAGCCGACCTTGTCTATCATAGCGGTACGCTGTAGTCAGTCCTCTTCCATCAGTCTCTTCTAAGAGATGTCCTTGTTGATCGAATTCAAATCTTCTCTCTCCTCGGTAAACATCTGTAATTTTTGTGAGGTTTCCAAATTGATCGTATTCATAAGAAATTTCTAGGCCGTTGTGATCGATCTGTTTTTCTGGGCCAAAATCACTTGCATATTGATACTCTAAAGTTCTTCCAAGAGCATCTTGGATGATTTTTGGCCGGAAGAGATCATCAAACTGTTCTTCTAAGAAGAAATTGTCTGTTGTTTCAAGACGGGCTGTCTTCTCTTGAAGGCTGAAGTGTTGATTTAGATGTGTTTCTCCTTTCTTTTTTTCTATCGCGCGATGATATGCGTCGTACGTTGCTTCAAAGGTTTTATAGCCATTAGCATCAAAGATCGCTGTCAGATGCTTGTCCTCATCGTAATCATAACTCATCAAGATCCCTTCTTGATCGCGGACCGCTTTTAATTGTCCTTCTGGTGTGTAGTCATATTCAATGGTTTTGTTGCCAGGTCCTATGACGCGCTGGATATGCGGTCCTGAGTATTCAAAATGGATCGTTTTTTTACCTGAGGAAATGGCAATGAGTCTTTGGTCTTCGTATACATAATCGATGTCTACAGAGCCTGGATAAGTGATCTTGGTGAGTTTCCCTTGTGAGTCGAAATGTAGGTGGGCATGACTCTCCTGAAGGGTAAATGTTTCATGAGAGTCCTGTACAAGGCTAAAGCTCTTGCCCTGGGTCTCATAGAGGGGGTGTCCTTCTTCATTAAGGCCTGTGAGTCTATAGAGTGCTTCTATCCCTCCAATATTAACAAAAATTTCTCTGTGCGCTTTACAAGTGGTATTGTCAGAAAAACGTTGCCATGTTGTTTGATCTGGAAATCGCAGTTTTGCAGGGGTTACTTCCCAACCTGTGCCCAATCCTGAATGGTCTTCACTAAAGGAGTTATAGGTTCTAGTAAAGCCAAGAGTTTTTTTGCCTGGGAGAGGAAATTGCATGTCGGTGAAGGTTTTTCTTACTTCGCCGACTTTCAGCGTCTTGGCAAATGTTTGAGCAACTGCCGTGTAGCCTTTGCCAAGATCCCATGCAAACTCTTCTTCACTTGAGCGGTGGGCTAAGATTTCTTGCTTGAGATGATCGGCTTCCCTGTCTTGTATGCTATGGAAATTGTGAGGCCCAAGGTGGTAAACAACGCCACCGCTCATGAGGATTCCATAATTGAAGTTTCCGATCCGATCTACGTATGTGGGGGTATGGATAAACTCAGGGATGTAGTTTTTAAAAAATGAGAGATCGAAGGGGATGTCTTGTTCTTTGATCCATTTGACGACTCCTGTGATTTTACCGAGGCGCTTTAAGTCTTGTAGAATGGGAAATTCCTGTGAATATGCATCATAGTTTTGTGTAAAGTGAGTAGCAAACTTTTCTGCAACTGGATCCTGACGTTCTTTTCCTTGGAATTTTGATTCTGTAAGCACTTGCATGCGCACATCGTCAAATTGCATTGACGTGCCATCTTCAGATTGGATCAGGCTGATTCGTTCTGGAACGAACCACATCCGGCATGTTAAATCACGTGGAAAGTAGTTATTCTTTTTGCAAAGATCGAATAAATTGCGATAGCCATGCACGTGAGCTTTGAGCTTTTTACCTGCACCATCCTTGCCAACGATGAGTTGCTTAAGTAGCTCATCTGCTTCTAACATGACCTGACCGAACCGGGTGTTTTGGGTCTCTCCATAGTAGGTTGCTTTCATTTTGGAAGAGGCTGGGTCGGAATCTAATGAAATGCCGGGATCCTCTTCACCTTTTTCTCCAAGGCCATATACGGAACGGATGGCAACAGCTAGATCATCAAGATGCATCTGCGGAAGAGAGCGCTCCTTCTTACCGTAAAGAATGATCTGCCCGGTTTTTTGATCAAAGACGGCTCCTGCAATATCTGAGATGCTCGTCATAAGCTCTGCTGTTTTAGAAATAGAGACTCCACCGTAATTAGCATGAAACAAACTGCTTTGCTCTTGAGTAGCCTGCGGTAGAAGGTTTGTCTCATAGGGAACAATATCACCTTCTCCCAAAACGAAATTGGGATGGATATGTTTGTTCTCCTCTATGATCCAATTGCAAAAAAGAGTAGGGTCAGAAATACCAATTGGCGATGGCTTAAAGCTAGAATGGGGATATCCAATCGCGTCTAAAGACTTAACAACATGATCAATGCAGTTGTCATACCAGGTCCAGTGTTCATAATTACCTACTTCCAGAGCCTTTTTTTGTTGTTCAGGAGTGACCCAGAGTGTTAAACTAACCGTAGTTTCACAAAATGATGTGTCATCTTCGTCATAATGCATATTATTGCCACGTCCTGGCCATGCTCCTTGGCAGAATTTATTTCCGTTTCTGTCTCTGCCTCCAGTCCACCCGTGTCCAAATCTAGACTTGCCAATAGGTGTATGCGCACCAGGGAAATTTCCATAGAAGGTAAGAGGAACTTTTACACCATACAGACCTGAAGGATCGATGTAATTGATCGGATTATTCCTAACATAGACATAAGGGTTAAGCGTTTGTGGATTCTCTAAAATACCCAGGACAGAATCTGGAGAAATAAAGCGTCCTATTTCAGGATCATAGTATCTATTTCTAAGATAGATTAGCCCTGTTTCTTCATCATATTCTTCCCCTGCATATCCATAGGAATTGAGAGAAGCATTCTGTCCTGTCCTGGATCCAAAAGCACTGTATCCATATTTCTCAAGAATATTTTGATTTTGATCTAAGAGAATGGAAACACTTTTTCCCGGATGCTCGTAAAGGAAAAATCTTTTGTGACTAGAGGTTTCTTCAAAAAGACGAGATAACCCATATACAAAGCGCTTTTTGGTAATGCCTGCTTCATCCCTTTCTAAGAGAACTCTGCTAAGAGAGGCGTTGGGATCATTGATGAAAAAAGTTGTCTTTCCATTAACTGTTTTAGAAGTCCTTCGTCCCTCCCCATCGTACCCAAAAGAAACCTTATTTTGATCATCTTCCCAAAGAATAAGTCTTCCGGCTAGATCATAAGTCAGATTGATTTCCTTTTCCGGTGATTTTTTTTAACAAGGTTACCTAAGACATCATACTGACAAGTAATGTCTCCGGATCGGATTAATTTGTTGTTCTGATCATATTCATAATGAATTGTTTCTAGATGAGATTCTTTAGTTAGGCGATTTCCTGCTGCATCATACACATATTTCTCGAAAGTTCCATCTGAGCAAATAGTGCTTATCAACCTATTTAAATCGTCATAAGTATAAGAGGTACTCTTTGTTCCCTCTTCTGTAGCTTCCTCAAATAAAACGCATTGATCATTCCGATCGTAGCTAAATTTATAACGAACAATGAGAGACCCATTTCCTCTCTTATGACTGACAGCTGAAATTCTCAAGAAAGCATCATAACTGAAGTCTGTGATAACACCATTCGCTAAGCGCTCTCTGATTACTAAATTTGTAACGTTATCATATTCATATTGGGTGGTACCACCCGGATCACACACCTGGTAGAGCCGGCCACGCTCGTCGTATAGATAATTCACTTCCTCTTTATTTGGATAAATGATTTTAATAATTTTATTCGACGCGTCGTATTCATAACAAAGGGATACGTCTGCTGAGATTTCCGCGCTTACCATGCGATTTAAAGAGTCGTAAGCATAAACAGTCTTCCCCTGCTTGGAATCTACCTCTATAAGATTATCATTGCAGTCATAAACATATTGAATGCTTTCTCCACCTTGATAATCTATGCTCGTTAATCTATTTAAGGGATCATAAGAATAAGAAATTTCTCCTGCATTTGGAAGGATATATTTTATCACGTTCCCATTAACATCGTACGAGAGAGATTTCTCCGCATAACCTGAAGAGAAAAATACAAAAAGCAAACAGCTTATTAAATAAATGCTATTTTTCATTTTTATATAGTATACAAATCTTTCCATTTGGAACTCACAAAAGGAGTTTTTTCGTTATTAGGTATGGACCCGCTGTACAATGGAATTACAGTGTCGTAGTAAGATTTCATATATCCAGGCATCATCATTATTTCGATTGAAATGGGATCACCTTCGTTTAAAATTCTACAATTTAAAGTGCCAAAAGCCCTGTAATCTCCAAAGTTTTTACAACGCACTAAAAGATAAATTTCTTTTCGATAAAGCTCTTTATTTGTTTTCTGAATAACCTTCCCATTTTCCTCACTAAATAGTTTTACTACTTGATCTCTTGTAACTAAGTACGCCTGCACTTCGATATTTTTTGCATACTCCTTGTCAGAGAGGTATGCACTTGACAAGGGATCTAAGTCCTCCGCATGCGCAGAAGAAAAAAGACAAAAGCTAGAAAATAAGCAAAGAACACTTTTCCAAAAACGGAACATAGACACCTCCTTAGGACCTTTATTAGTTTTTCCTAAATGCAGATTGGAATCAGTTGCCCATCGTAGCAGCTGATGAATTCTTAACCAAATAAAAATAATACTTACTGAAATGGGACTAGGGGGTATTCTACACATAACGTTCTAGAAACACTAAGCCAAATTTTCTAATCGCACTTTTTTCCACTCTTCTGCGGACAGGCCTTTACTTCCAAGTCTTCCCATTCCCACAGCTAACATTCTAAATGCGTCTGATCCATGACTGGCAAAATTGTGAAGGAGCAAGCTAGACCAACACCCATGTCGATCATTCCATTGCTTCTTGTAGCTTTCTAAGACTGTGATTCCTTTGGCGCACTTGATCTCCTCAAACCAGCAACGATTGAGAATGTTGCGCGCAGCATCAATGCCCTCGTTTATGCTTATATCTGGAACGACGGTGAAGTGAATGCCATGGTTCCTTGCTACTGCTACTCTTGATAAACCTGTGCTGTATTCATGGACTGCTGCGTCATGCGGAACAAGGTGCTTGCCATACGTGTACGGCTTGCTCTTGAGATATTGCAGGTAATGAGTTAGTGCTTCTCCACTGTTCTCATAATATTCCAGCAGGTGAATTTCCTGGCCACATTGCTGAAAGAACCAGATAGCAGTTGAATCGTTATAGCCGAGATCCCAAGCGGTGTGGACTGGCACGTTGGCATCATAGTAAACATTCCTGATACGTCCTTGCTGTCTAGCTTCAACGATTTGCCTACCGTAATATAAACCCTCGTTAGATGATTCGAATGCCTCATTGGGAGTGCTTGGGAACTCACGTTTCATGTCTTCTCCTTGAGTTAATGCGCGCTTGATATACCAAGCTCGCTGTTCCTCATCCAAAGGGCTGTTTATAGCGCCTTCCAATGCGTTAAAGTAGTCCGAGTAGTGTTCGGATACTGCTACGCCGCCTGGATCGATTCGATAGCCTTTATGAGTGTGCCAAGGAAAGTCTTTCTATCTCACATACGGAAATCACGTCATACTTTGTTAATTCTATAACAGATTTTTCAAACTGTCGATAAAGCCTTTTTTGAACATTAGCACTCCTATATTCTGGCAGCAAAACAAGCTCACCTACATGAAAAATATGATTCACAGCATTCAATTTATGCGTGAATAATTCGCGATTTTCTTCTTGAGATTCAAGTAAAGGAAGCCCGGTTATTGCACCGATCATTTTTTCATCTTCTTTAGCAACTACAAACAAGGAATTTTCTGAGCCAGCATATAGACTCAAATAGTCCTCTTCTTCTGCCAAATCACCCTCATAGAGATAAGGATAGTCTCGATAAAACAAAATACGCAATTCTGCGAGAGGCTTTAAATAAGGAATTACTTCATTTCCCTTTAGAACCTCGATTTTTACCAACGGCTCAATTACATTCACAGCATGCGCCCTTTCTACAGCAAACTGCATACAAATACATACCAATAAAAACTTCGCAATATTCATATCTCCCCTCATCAGTGAAAAATTGACATACAACATTGTACATAAAGCGAAAGCTTGTCGCACCAAATTTATCAACAATCCGTATCCTTGTTATGTGCTAAGAAGAGCTGCTGAGGTGTAACCTGCTCCTTGAATCTATCCCACTAAAAACTTTCTATCGATTTTTCGGGCTTTAAATTATAGTTGTAAAATTTAAAAGAAAGTTAGAGAATACGCCCTTCGTGGATTAACCATGAAAAATGAAATACAGGATTTTAATCGCATAACTTAAGGTCAGAATCATGTTTAAGAAGGCATATCGTTATGATGACTCAGTTGTCTTTTATTTTGATAGCCAAGACTGTAAATATGTAGCCAAAGGCGGGAGCTTAGCTTGGCGTCTAAATAATCCAGGCCTTATTTCCAGCCACAACCCCTTTGCAAGAGAATTTAGTGCAATTGGATCGTGTGACCAATATGCAATTTTCCCAAGCCCACTAATACCCCGAATTGTGACCTATTTGCAGCAACCCACTTTTTTAACAAACAGCTACAAGTTGAATGACGAGTTCAACTCTTGTGAGTTGGACGAGGAATGAAACGCGGTAGATGGAAGTTAAAAAGGAAGGGTTGCTACAAATAGGTCACAATTCGGGGTATTAAGCTAATCCGCCCATTTTCTATATTTTGACTAGGATAATTATTTTGAGACAATCCTATTGATTTAACCATGACCAACTTGCTTTTTTAAGATTTAATACACAAAAGACGGCACGGTACTGAAGAAACAATAGTCCAATGGACATCAATATCCTTGCCTGTGATTTTGAGACATTTACAAAGGAGCGTTAAAGTGAATGCCGTAATATTTATGGAATCGACACTCCAAAACAAAGTTTCAAACAATATGCATGAATCTTCTGTTCTGGGTGATTTAAGGAAATTACGTACTCCGGCAGAAGTACGGGATTTGGGTATTAGCAGTTTTGCTGCTAACACCCATTTCCTCTATATCTCCGGATGCTAGATTCGAACTAGCGACCAATGGATTAACAGTCTCCACCTAAACCGCGCTCCACGGCAGTCCACCACGTGTAACAGCTCCCAATTCTATAGAGCCCAAGGATTCCCTTCAAGGTGGAAAGCCGCAAAGTCCCGTCTCCTTTTGCCAGCCACTGCAGCAAAACTGTAGCATTATTGCACCCGAAATTAAGACAATCAGCACGCTCGAATCTATCAGATCTCTTTGACCAAAAAACTCCGATAAGATAACCTACTCGTTTAAGTTGTAAAAATTTTACAGGCAACTTATGCGCTTTTGGATCTCCATCTTATTTTTCTGTGCACATACACTACTGCCTGCTGACGATGAATATGAATTGCTCCCTTCCACTCCAGAACAAATTGCCGAAATGGCATTGAGCGCCGATTTACTTATCGGCAATCTCGTCAGTCCCTTTTCAGGACAACTTGCAATAGCAGAAACAGACCTCATCGCAAAAGGTGCCGAAAACATTGTCTTAAGGAGAATTTATATTCCTCCCCATATACTCAGCCCTATGGACGATCGCCCTGTGTGGGAAGATCTTCTTTTTGCGGATTATATTAAAAAACACTATCAAGGCTGGAAATTTATCCCTCATTATTGCGCCTACTTTTATGCAAAAGATCATATCTTTCGCGTAACCGATTCCAATGGAATTACTCTTGATTTCTCTGTCAAGCATTCTAAAGTAACCCTTCTCACTGATACCTACGGTATGAGCAATGTATCAGGAGACAAAACGGGAGGACAATATGATCTGCGCAATATGCAAGTTGATTTTGCAAATGACAAAAGCAAGATTGTTGTCAGGTCGCCCGATGGTACTATCCGGCATTACA
>DAHVFY010000068.1 GCA_027316765.1 Parachlamydiales bacterium
AATGGATCGAAGAACACACGCTTGATGGCCTATTAACAAAGACGCATCTGCATTACGACGAATGGGGCAACATCAAACAAAAGGATATCTACGATGAGAATGATGAATTTGCCTATTCCGTATGCCGCACTTACAATGAACGCGGTAATGTTCTCACAGAAACCAACCCGCTTGGCGATACAAAGACCTTTGATTATGACGACAAAGACCATCAAAAACTAGAAACCAGCTTCTCAGGAAGACTTTGTAAAGAGAACACCTACGATACACGCGGCCGTATGCGAGAGCTGAAAGAAACCGGAGAAAACATCTCAAGAGTCACCACATACGACTACAACTGGGAAGATTTCATGTTCAGCAAACGGGACTACCTAGGCAACGTCACAAGCTATCAGCCCGATCTGATTCTGAACAAACCCAAACAGATCACTCAGCCTCCTATCTCCGGAGAGTCCGTTGAAACCAAGATTGCCTATGACGTCCTGGGAAGAGAAATTGCATCCACAAATCCCCGCGGCTATACAACTGAAACAATCTATAATTTCTACAACTCCCCTAGCAAAATTACCTACCCTGATGGCACATCAGAAACCTTCCGTTATTATAAAAATGGCAAATTGAAGAGCCACACCGATCAAGACGGATTAACGACCATCTATACTTATGATTCCCTATGGCGCATCGAGACAAAAACTTTCTTACATAACGGCAACAAGCTCGCAAAAGAGAGCTTCACCTACAAGAGTTTTCATCTCAAAACCGCCACCGACAAAGAAGGGAACACTACCATCTATGAATATGACCACGCCGGAAGAAAAATCGAAGAAAAAATAGACGACAGAGTCACTAGATTTTCCTACGACCCCCTAGGCCGCCTCTCACAAACCATCGCAGATTCACTCATCACTCAATTCACATACGATCTATCTGACCAACTCGTAGAAAAGCAAGAAATCGATCTCAACGGAGAACTTCTCTATAAAATCAGGTACACCTACGACAAAGATGGCAACCGCGATAGCATCACGCGCTTTGTGCACAACAAAGAAGCTACCGACATTTTCTCTTATGATCCTCTTGGCAGACAAACCGAGCATCGAGACCCTCTTGGATTTGTTTCAACAACTACCTATAATGAAACAGGTAGTAATTTAGAAGTGACAGAGACCGATGCGAGAGGCTTTGACACAATAAGCATCTATGACTCACACAATAACTTCATCAAAAAGGTAACGGCATTAGGAGAAACCGATTTAACTTACGACCCCTGCAGCAATCTCGTAGAGCGCGTCGATCAAGATCAGATCCTCCGCTATACATACAATCCCATGAATCGCGTCGAAACTCTCACACGAGCAGCGGATACTTCCTATGCACGTATGACAGTCTACACCTACACTCCGAGTGGCAAGTTCCTCACCAAAACCCTACCAAACAACACCACGCTCCGCTTCGACTATTTCCCTCTCGGCTTCCTCAAAGAACTCGCCTCCTCCGATGGCACCATCCACCACACATTCACCTACACTCTCCTGGGAAATCTTCTCACAGCGACAGATCATATCCATAACATTGCCATCGAAAGACATCTAGATCCCTTTGGCAACATCCTCCAAGAAAAATTCTCCACTGGTCTCTTCGTCCAAAAAACCTACGACAGATTTAACCGCCCTCTAACTCTCACCTTTCCCACTTGCGCCATCCGCTACACCTACGATCCCCGCTATCTCCGTAGCATCGAACGCTTTGATCAAACGGGAAAACTCCTCTATACTCACACCTATCCCAAATATGACCTCTCCGGAAAGCTCCTCTCTGAAAACCTGATCGATAATCTCGGGCAAGTCATGCACAACTACGATCCCGCAGGTCGCATTAAAGAACTATCCTCACCCTATTTCTCCGAAGAATGTTTCTATGACCCAGTCGGCAATCCCGAAAAAATTCTAATAAACGGCGTCCTCTACGAATACACCTACGACGCCCTTTCTCAGATCTCTTCCGAGCCCCACAACATTTATCATCACGACGCTCTCTACAATCGCATCGAGAAAAACGGTGAGCCCATTGAAATCAATGCCCTCAATGAACTCACCTTCCAATCCTACGACGACAACGGCAACAGGATCACCCAAGGAGACTACCAGCTCACCTACGACGCCCTGAATCGCCTCACCGAAATCACTTCCGCCACCTCTAAAATCATCTACAGCTATGACCCCATAGACAGACGTCTCGCCAAAAGTACCTCAAATGGCGACATCGAGCTTTATCTCTACGACAACGATGAAGAAATCGGCGCCTTCACCTCCGATAGAAATCCAAAAAATCTAAAAATAAACAATATCGCCATCGAACTCTCGGGCATTCCCTTCGCTCCCCTCCTCGACACCCACAACAACATCACAACTCTCATTGACCCCAAAACTCAAAAGACCTCTACCTACACCTACACTGCCTTCAGCGAAGAACTCCACACACACGAAACCATCTTCAATCCCTGGCGCTACGCTTCTAAACGTCTCGATCCTGAAACCAACCTCATTTACTTCGGCAAACGCTACTACGATCCCACCCTTGCTCGCTGGCTCACCACCGACCCCGCAGGCCTCCTCGACAGCATCAACCCCTACCAATACGTCTACAACAACCCGTTCCGTTACATTGACCTGAAGGGGGAGTTCGCAATGATGATCCCCCTTTTAATCTGGGGTGCAGAGATTATTCTTCCATCTGCATCAGCTATGTTCACTGCAACCGCTTATGCAGCAGCTTGCGTTGCTATTGGTTATGTTGGTAACCAGATCATAGAGAATACCAACAATAGGATTGGTCATTCCTACCCTAACGCCATGGTTTTTCCACCTATTCACATATCTAAAAACACAGATGTATACGCTCCAGATAGACCCTTACCACGAGATAAATATGGTGTGCCCATTCCAGATACCGATGCTCCTCATACACAACTTGGAACAAAAAAAAGCAATAGAAACCCTGGCGAAACATATTCTCAGGCTAGAGAATTTGACGAAGACGGCAAACCAGTAAAAGATATCGATTTTACTGATCATGAAGAACCTGATGTTCATCCGAATCCTCATGAACATCCTGCTGAAAAAAATCCCACAGGTGGAACTCCTAAGAGAGGAGATCCAAAACCATTAAAAGGTTGGAGATATACCTTACGTCGATGAAAAGCTTGAGAATAAAATTTAGATGCAAGAAAATTTTTCTTGCAGCACAATGGCTACATGAATCAACTGTGATATCAGAGCCGATACAGGTGCGGTTCTTCGATCAACTTTTGAATTTACCTTGGTGTCTTAGTGTTTAATCCCAAATATCGGGTTTTAGTTACAAGTAAATGTTTTCCTCATGACAAAGTCATTTGCCTGGGGTCTCAATTAATTTCAATTGTTAATTTTATTAAAGACATGTTGCCAAAACACTTCTGGTATGGAGCAGATATTAACGCTGTTGGCAAAGATGCTATGAGATTTAATGTTAATGATGTTCGATTAAATATAATTGGAACCGATAGTCAATTTACTGAATACTGCTCTCAAATTGATCAATTCATATGTGGGGTATTTTTATGCATTGACAGCAATTATTTTTCTCAAAATATTCAAGAAATCCAATTAGAAACAGAAGATGAACGATTTCGCTCTATAAGCTGTGATGGTATTTTACTAGAGATTAGAACCTTTGATACAACTTATTTCCAACTATATTCAGAAGATCTGACTATAATGAAAAAATTATCTGATATGTATCATGTTAAAATTGAAGAAAAAGGGATATATAGCGCTTCCGGTTGAAAGGCACCCAAAATCCTAGAAATAAAACGTTTATCGAATAACAACAATCTCCTCAGATTTAAAAGGCGCGATTCATCCCGGCTTTAAAGAACCGAGTTTTCTCTCATCCTTGGAAAAAAAATAAGCCAATTGGGTTTTAGGGCTCAAGGTATGGGTCTTCTTCTATCAATGCTGTTTCAAATGTGAGGCAATGCAGGCCTCCTTGATACTCTGCTATCAAGCTCGACAGTCCAAAAATTTCTTCAAACACCAACTCTGGAAATTGCTTTTTAAATAATTTGAGAAATTTTTCATGCAATAAAATTTCATCCTTTTGCGACGGACCTGTAGTAATATAACCAAAAGAGCGTTCGCATGCTTGACGTTTAGCGCCGCCTTGCAAGGCAATTGCTCGATTTTTTTCTAAAAAAATGCCGTTACAGTAGTTGAGCTCGCTATTTCTTTCTAATGCTTCAAAAACAGCTGGCAAATAATGAACTTTGACACCAAAAGCATTCAAAATTTGTTCTCGTTTTTCTCGAGTAGAAGCAAACTTAGTTACACGCTTTCGAGCTGATTCTAAATATTGTTCGTAAAGCTCTCGTTGAGAGGTTTTTTCATCACCCACTAATTCTTTCACAAATTTAACGGCTTTCTCATCATCATGAATCACAATCTCCTTAGACGGAGTTACAAACATTTCCATATCAATATGAAATTTTGTCTGAGGAATCGAGGCTAGATTTTCAGGAGTCACTCCCAATTCTTCTGCAATTTTTTTCTTTGTGTAGTTAAATTCCGCTTCTATTTTTTTTGCGTCATTAAAATATAAAGCATATTCTCGTTCAGAAACTTCCATCCTCGATACTCGATAGAACTGTTTATAATAAATGGCAAGATTGCGTGCCATTCTTACACTTTCCAAAGAAGGGTTGCTAACTTCTTCAAGAGAGAGTTGTTGGAATTCTCCTTGTGCTCGCAGAGCTATCCATGTCAAATAAACACTTAACTCTCCAACAATTGCCTTTCTCTGATGATCGGCCATAAAAAGAAAGCAATTCCCCCCCTCGATACATGTCTTTCCACATACAAAGGAGATTTGAAGCTTATATGCTGAAGCCATTGCAAAATGTGTGTTTTTATGAAGAAAACCTGTTCCGCATAGAGCTGCAGTTCCGTCTAACTCCATAAAATTTTTCACATATTCAGGAAGGAGCACTTGTAAAATGCTGTGAACCTCTTGCTGATCCTCTACACTGTAGGGAATTAAAAGCCCCCCTTCAAAAAGGGTCACACAAGAATCTCGTAGATATTCAGAACGCTTACGAGAAGCAAAAGGCGCCGAAATAATTCCATTAGAATACCCCTTCAAGTTCATTACCTGCTCATTGAGTTTACACAACTCACCTTTACAGGGAATGAAGAAAATATCGCGACCCACATAAGAACCAGAATACTTTGTTGGCAAATGCAAATTTGCAATTCTCTTAATGTCCGGATCTTGGCGTAATTGTTTGGACAAAAAGAGTCGCGCTAGACCATTTTGAGAGATAGCCAAAAGTGCCATCTTTCTATTTCTTTGGTAGACGGGAGCATAACGAATAGCAAGACCGTTCACTTTAACAGCCGCTGCAACAACCTCTCGATCAAATGCCCAGTGCTGGTATTGATCTTTCAAAAGCTCCGGTTGTTCAGAAACGCGTTGAATAGCCACACTTCTACTTTCAAAGCCAATTACAGACATTTATATAATACCAATTTAAAAACATTTAAATTGATTCTATGCTAAAAAGTAATAAAACTCAATTAAATTGAGATTGTTTCGTATTATTTTAATAATGAACGCATTAGAATTGCGTAAAAAATGTGTTAACTTTTGGGACCGAACTTGCCTCGAACGTAATCACAGATGCCAGATAAGGCTGCGCGGTGCACATACCGCTGCTCTTTGCTCAAGCAAGGATTGAAGCTGCCCCAAAAATGACGAACAGGTTCTTGCCAAAAAGCCAGGCGATAAAAAAAAGAAGGATAATAACGCTTAAGAAAAAGAAGACGATTTCTTCTATAGAAGTATTCCCACAAAGGACCATGATTCCCTCCTTCAAAAGAGGCTGAAATCTTATGCCAAACCTTAGCCCCCGGGACAAATAAACAGCGATAACCTGCAGCGCGTATCCTCCAACACCAGTCAATCTCTTCCCAAATAAGGAAAAACTGAGGATCCATGAAACCCACACTGCGTACGACATCCGCTCTAACGAAAAGAGCGCACCCACATGCATAGCCAGTCTCTACAATCGATTCCCTCTTTTTCTCAAGATCCGATTCCATGCACCCGACGTGGTAGCAAAGCCCTCTTTTGTCATCCACTTCACCTCCTGCATACCAAAGAACCGTCGGCTCATTATAATAATAAATTTTGGCTCCAAAAACACCTGCTTCGGGATGAAGTCGCGCAGCATTCATGAAAGCGTTTAGAATGTTAGGATCAACTCGAGTATCATTGTTCAGAAGAAGCACATATTCTGCCCCTCTTTCAAGGGCATAGGCAATGCCCCGATTACACCCTTCTGCAAACCCCAGATTTTCTTCGTTACGTAAAAGGCGAATTTGCGGATAAATTTCTTGAAATTCCTGAGCTGGAGCCTCAGATGAACCATTATCGACAAGGATGATTTCGAAATGGGGAAAGTCAATCGCTGTCACAGAATGTAGACAGCTTAACGTCTCTTCTTTACTATTCCAATTGAGAATCACTATTGCAAGATTCATGAGACTCATCAATCATCCGATTTTTAATCATATGAGCGTTATAGCTAGACCTAACAAATGGTCCACTATACATAAATTTCACGCCAACATGATAACCATAATCCTCATACGCCTTAAATTGCGCCGGCGTAATAAACGCTTTTACTCTCAGCTTGTGGCGATGCGCTTGTAAATAGTGCCCAATTGTGATGATATCACACCCTGCAGCATGAAGATCATCAATTGTCGTACGCACTTCTTCATCACTTTCTCCCAACCCTACCATAATGCCTGATTTTACAAATTCTACTTTTCTACTCATCTTAGCATAATGCAAAAGATTAAGCGTTCTATCATACTGCGCTTTATGTCGAACGCGAGGAGTAAGAGATCTTACCGTTTCAATATTATGATTAAAAATCTCAGGTTTCTCATTCAAGATAATATCTACAGCTGTCATATTTCCCGAAAGATCAGAAATCAAGACTTCAATGGAAACCTCACGATTCACTTGCCTTGTCGTGCGAATAATGGCAGCAATATGCTCAGCTCCGCCATCCGGTAAATCATCTCGCGCCACCATAGTAATCACAACATGCTTCAATCCAAGCTCTTTCACTGAAAGAGCAATCCTCTCAGGCTCATCTTCTTCAGGAGCTTTTGGCTGCTTAGAAAAATCAATGTCGCAAAAACCGCAATTGCGCGTGCACTCCTTACCAAGAGCTAAAAAGGTCGCCGTTTTTTTAGAATAACACTCAAGGCGATTGGGGCACTTAGCCTCTTCGCACACTGTATTTAATCGATACTTTTCTAGTATCCCACCCGTTTTAAAAAGATTGCCCCCTTGAGGAATTTTTCGGTGCAGCCAAGAAGGAAATCTTCCTAAACTCTCATCTGCTTCCGGTTTTTCAGGCAAAATATTCAGTCGATTCATATATGAATCCTATTTCTTTAGTTTCGGAGGGAAATGAATAGGCGTACCTTCTGCAATGAGCGCAGCTTCCATCCACGCTTCAGGAAGTGTTGGATGTGCATGGATCGTATCCGCAACTTCTTCTAGCGTCAGTTCGTTATGAATTGCAAGCGCCATTTCAGCAATCAAACTTGCAGCTTCATGACCCACTGCTTGCGCACCTAGGATCTCTTTAGTTTTCTGATCAGAAATCACTTGAACAAATCCTTCCGTTTCAATCGTTGCAACAGATTTACCAAGTGCTTGAAAGGGGAATCTACCAACGGAGATCGTACGGCCTGCCGCTATAGCTTGCTCTTCCGTCATTCCAACTGTCGCAATCTCAGGCTCTGTGAAAATCACAGCAGGAACCGCGTTATAATGCATATGCGCCTCTTGTCCTGTTGCATTTGCAGCAGCTACAATTCCCTGATGAGACGCAACATGTGCTAACAGAAACTGTCCTGTTACATCACCAATTGCATAGATCCCAGGAACACTTGTTTCCATCTTATCGTTTACAACAATTGCCCCTTTATCGCCGACTTTCACTGCCGTTTTCTCAATACCAAGATGGTCGGAGAGAATCTTTCTACCAACAGAAACAAGCGCACTCTCAGCTGTTAAAGCTGGTTTATCTTTCAAACGAATGCTGACCCCAGATCCCGTTTTATCAATCCCTTCTACCATCACACCCGTCTCAATGATAATTCCTTTTTTTAAAAAAGCTTTCGTTAAGGCATCAGAAATTGTCTTTCCTTGCAAAGAAACAATCGAAGGAAGCGCCTCCAAAATCGTGACTTTAACTCCAAGCTCGGCAAAAAGAGAAGCAAATTCGCACCCAATATACCCACCACCAATAATCGCGAGCGATTCAGGTAATTTTGTTAACTCTAAAATCGATGTTGAATTGAAAATCCTCTCGTGATCGCATGGAAACGCCGGAATGTCAAGAGGAACAGAACCCGTCGCAATGATGACTTTATCAGCTTCTAAAACACTATTTTTTTCCCCTTTAACTTTGATTTCCTTTGGGG
>DAHVFY010000069.1:0-5409 GCA_027316765.1 Parachlamydiales bacterium
AAAGAAAAATGCCGGAGATAAGTCAGGGCACAAGCTGCGTTCTTAAGGCTGCTACCTTCCGATCCTGACCTGGTTCGAACCGTTTCATTCCAAGACGTCCCCGGCAATTTTCTATTCTACCAAAGAAGTTCTAATGTTTTCAATGCTATAATGAAAGCGACAATTAAAAATATTTTTTTACAAATTTTGGCCGAGATGCGCACAATAATCTAAAATTTTTAAGAGTTAGGGTTTTTACCGAGATGATGGTAGGCAGAGGGGGTGGCTTCTCGTCCTCTTGGGGTGCGTTTTAAAAGGCCTTGCATGATGAGATAGGGTTCGTGGACCTCAGCCAAGGTATCGGGCTCTTCGCCAAGTGCAATGGAAAGGGTGTTAATCCCAACGGGGCCGCCATCGTAGTGATCGATGATTACGGAGAGGAGCTTTTTATCCATTTCATCAAGTCCTTTATGGTCGATGGCAAGCATTTCTAGGGCCGTATTGACAACATTTCTATCCGCTTTATTTCCTGAGCGCATTTGTGCGTAATCGCGCACCCAACGCAAAAGATTATTGGCGATGCGAGGTGTTCCTCTAGCTCTTTCGGCAATTTCTAGTGCGCCGTCTTTTTCGAGATGCAAATGTAAAATACGTGCTGAACGGAGCAGGATCTCTTGAAGAATGCTTGAATCGTAATAGTCTAAGCGGCAAGTAAAAGGAAATCTGGAACGCATCGGGGCGCTTAAGAGACCCATGCGCGTTGTGGCTCCAATTAGGGTAAATTTGTTGAGTTTTACTTGAACGCTGCGTGCGGAAGGGCCACTATCGATGAGAAGGTCTAATGAGAAATCTTCCATTGCGGGATAGAGATACTCTTCGATCGTTCTGTTGAGACGATGGATCTCATCGATGAAGAGGATATCTCCTTCTTTGAGATTAGTTAAAATCCCAGCTAGGTCTCCTGCCTTTTCAAGCACGGGTCCTGAGGTTACTGTGAGATTTGTGTTCATTGTTTTTGCAATGATATGAGCTAGAGTTGTTTTGCCAAGTCCCGGAGGGCCACAAAAAAGGGCGTGGCCAAGTGCTTCATTTCTTTGTTTTGCAGCCCCGATAAAAAGTTCTAGTCTTTCACGGACTTGAGGCTGACCTAGAAAATCAGAAAGACTTTCTGGTCTTAAGGGAATTTCAAAGGAATTATCTGGCTTTGTCCAAGAAGATTCGACAAAGGGGTTACTCATAATCATGCTCTCTTTTATGAAAACTCTAGCAGGAAATGGATTTCACACGCTATACCTTAAGCAAACAGGAGAAAAATATGGCACTACAGTCAGATCGTTGGATACGTCGCATGGCACAAGTTCATGGAATGATTGAACCTTTTGTAGATACTCAGATCAGAGAAAATGAGGGAGAGAAAATTATTAGTTTTGGTCTTTCAAGTTATGGTTATGATCTTCGCGTCTCAGATGAGTTTAAGGTTTTTACAAATGTCAATAATTCTATTATTGACCCGAAGGATTTTAATGAAAATGCATTTGTTAATGTTCAGTCAAACGTTTGCATTATTCCGCCGAATTCTTTTGCCTTAGCGCGCAGTGTTGAGTATTTTCGGATTCCGCGAGATGTGCTGACTCTTTGTATTGGCAAATCGACCTACGCAAGATGTGGCATTATTGTGAATGTGACTCCGTTTGAGCCGGAATGGGAGGGGTTTGTGACTCTTGAAATTTCTAATACAACACCTCTTCCTGCAAAAATTTACGCAAACGAGGGCTTAGCGCAGGTTCTTTTCTATCAAGCAGCCGAGAGTTGTGAAGTGTCTTATGCTGATAGATGTGGAAAATATATGGGTCAGCTAGAAATTACTCTGCCCCGTGCTTGAACTGATTCTATCCAGAGAATTTTTGGTAGGATAGGTTTTTAAAACAAGTCTCCTTGATAAAAAAATTTATATACCAGACAATCTGGAATATATGAAACAGGTAAAAACTATAAGCGACTCTCGTTCAAGGGTTTGGAGATCCAAGCTGTGTTCTGGAATATTTCAGAACACACTATTTCGATCTTGGTGGGCTCTTTTGCTCTTTATTCTTTCGTTTTCTTTCTATACGCATGCAATGCAGAGAAAGGAGGAAGAATACCAGATCTTACAGAAACGGCTTGGGGATCTTGAAGTTGAAAAAAAAGTGGCTCTTGAGAATCGAGAGGATCTCCTTTTGCAGATAAGTAGTCAATCTGATCCCGCGTGGATTCAATTGATGTTGATGAAGGGGCTTGGTTTGGTTCCTGAAGGGCAGCAAAAAGTTTACTTCAAGGAAGATTAAACTTTGTTATCAGTCTTAATTCCACTTCTTATTTTGCTTCTCATCATTGTCTCTTTTGCGTCTGCTTCTGAAACGGCTCTTTTTTCTCTTTCGTCGATGAAGGTAAGAGTTTTTAAGCAAGATCCGGATAAACGCAAACAGCTTGTAGCAAGTTTGATTTCTCGTCCAAGGGATTTACTTGTGACTTTGATTATGATCAATATTTCTGTAAATATTCTTTTGCAAAACGTCGCCTCTAGTATTTTTGGAGCTTCTTCAGGATGGATTCTCAAAGTGGGGGTTCCTTTAGTGTTGACCCTTATTTTTGGAGAAGTAATCCCTAAGTCTTTGGCACTGCCAAATAATGAGAAGATCGCTTATCGAGTAGCGCCTTTTATTCATATTATCCAGAGGATTCTTCTTCCAATTGGTCATGTTTTAACAAAAATTACGAATGTGACTTCGCGAATTATGTTTTTCTTTTTGCGTAAAGAAAAAGAGATTTCAATCGATGAGTTACAACATACGTTGCGCGCCTCTAAGCAATATGGTGTACTCAATGATGAAGAAGTGGAGTTGGTTTGCGGTTATCTTAATCTTCAAGAAAGGAGCGTCAAAGACTTGATGCGACCTCGTGAAGAGGTGATTTTCTTTTCAATAGAGGATCCTTTAAAAAAACTGATCCATCTTTTTGTTGATCAAGAAGTATCGAGATTACCTGTATGTGATGAGAGTTTGGAAAATATTCTTGGAATCATCAGTAGTCGTTTGTTCTTCTTGCATTGCGATCAGCTGCAAAATACAAAAGATCTTATCTCTATTTTAAAGAAACCATTTTATGTTCCTGAAACGACTTCTGCAGAAACTCTTTTAGAGAATCTTTATGCAAGAAAAGAGTCGATTGCCGTTGTTGTTGATGAGTATGGTTCGATTTCAGGGATTATTACTTTAGAGGACCTTGTGGAGGTTGTTGTTGGAGAGATTGTAGATCGCAGAGATGAAAAAAGTCGTTACACGAGGTCTGGGGAAGATGTGATTATCGCAAGTGGTAAACTCGAACTTGCGGAATTTGAAGAGATTTTTAATATTCCTCTTGAGAGTCAAAATCATATGGTGACAGTTGGTGGTTTTTTGACAGAGCAGTTGGGAGATATACCAAAAAGCGGTACAAAGTTGATGACAAAAGATTTTCTATTCCATGTCTTAGCTTCCGACCAAACGCGCGTAAGACGGGTATATATTCGTAGACTGAAAAAAAAATAATGGGATGACTGCATGCATGAGGCTTGGAAATTCTTTTTTCTTTTGACAATCTGTTGTGTTGCAATGGAAGCTTTTTTTTCAATGCTTGAAATGGCATGTGTTTCTTTTAATAAGGTTAGGCTACAGTACTATGTCAGCAATAATCATCGAAGGGCGAAGTGGCTGAACTATTTATTGAATCGCCCTCCCGTTCTTTTTGGAACCATTTTAATTTGTGTTAACACAGCTCTTGAGGTGGGTTCTGAGAGCTCCCGTAGATTTTATGATGCTTTGGGACTCAATCCTGATTGGGCAGCTCTTACACAAATTTTTCTTGTTCTCATTTTTGCTGAGCTCTCTCCTCTTTTTGCTGCACGCAGAAATCCTGAATATGTTGCGATGTTTGGCATACCAGTTGTTTATGCTGCATCCATTATTTTGCGTCCCTTAATTTGGCTTCTTGACCGTCTTTGTTTTGTGATAAACAACATCCTCGGAACGAAAACAGGGGGTGGTCTTTACCTGACGCGTGATGAACTTCAAAATATTGTAGAAGAAAAAGAGGAGCCCGCGGCACTACGAGAACATAAAGAGGGATTTAATACAGTCACAGCAAATATTTTTTCTCTAAAAAATAAGACTGCAAAGGAGTTGATGGTGCCTTTAAAGGATATAAAGCTAATTTCTTCTTTATGTACTTTGGGGGAAATGCGCTCTTTTTTGAAATCAACGTATACTCCATTTCTTCCTATTTATCATAGACGCTCTGAAAATATTGTAGCGATTGCCTACCCAAGAGACTTGCTGCGCCTTCCTGAAAATGAAACGGTGCGCTCTCATGCAAGGTCTCCATGGTTCATTACGGAAAATACCTCGATCCTTCAAATTTTAAAACAATTTCGCAAGAACAATCAGAGTGTTTCTATCGTTCTGAATGATGCGGGACTTGCAACGGGCATTTTGACTTTAGATGAGATTGTCGATGAGATCTTTAGCCAACACGATAACTGGTCTTCTATTGAGGATATCGCGCCTCGCACACACCATGTGGTGGTGGATCGAGCTTTTTCAGGAGATATGCTCGTTGCTGATTTTAACCGGCAGTTTCATGTTCATCTAGAGAGTAGCACGGATGATACTTTAAGCGAACTTGTGACAAGAATTCTTGGCCATGCACCCGCAAAAGGGGAGATGGTGCATATCGACCAATTTGAGCTCACTGTCGAAGAAACATCCCTTCTTGGCGCTAAAGTGATCACCATCCGTTCTATTTTTTAATCAAAGAAAAGGTTAGTACGAGGGTTTTAATGGCGTAGTCGATTTCTTCTTGGGTTGTAAAGCGGCTGAGTGAGAAGCGGATGGCAGAGCGTATTCTTTCTTTGCCAAGTTGCATGTTAGTGAGAACGCGGGAGGGTTCGAGGGCTCCTGAAGAGCAGGCTGAACCGTGGCTTGCAGCGATGCCGGCGCGATCGAGTTGGATGAGGAGAGTTTCTCCGTCAACACCGAGAAAGGAGAGATTTGAGGTATTGGGAATTCGGGGGCCTTCTCCATTGATTGTAATATTGTGAAATTTTGTTTTTAGTGTGTTTTCGAAGTAATCTCGTAGAGAGCGCATGTGCTCTGTTGCCTTAAGCTGTACATCTTGTAAGATTTCAATGGCCTTGGCAAGTCCTACGATACCGGGTAGATTCTCTGTTCCACCTCTTTTGGAATATTCTTGATCGCCGCCTGTAATAAGGGGTGCGACTTTAAGAGAGGATCTAATGAAAGAGAATCCTATACCTTGAGGTGCATGAAATTTATGCCCTGAAAATGTCATAGCAGATACTCCGGCTGGAATCTGAAATTTTTCTTTTCCAATAAGGGCCACCCCGTCTACGACAAG
>DAHVFY010000069.1:5419-8330 GCA_027316765.1 Parachlamydiales bacterium
GCAGAAGCCGCAATGCTAGCTAGAGCCTCGATGTCGTTTTTGACACCGGTTTCGCTATTTGCAGCTCCAAAGACAAGAAGAGCTGTATCCTGTGTTAAGTGATTGAGTACAGCTTCGGGATCAATACATCCTTTTGAATTAGGGGAGAGAAGGGTAACGCGTATTCCCGTTTTTTCGAGGTTTCTAAGCGTGTTGTAGATGGCTGCATGCTCAATTGAGGAAGAGATGATATGGGGGGCTTTGATGCCTCTTAATAGCATATTAAGAGATTCTGTTGCTCCTGATGTGAAACTAATTTCTTGAGGTTTGCAGTGCAAAAAAGAGGCGACTGTTTCTTTCGCGTTAAGAAGTCTTTTGCGAGCTTCTCTCCCGAAATGATGCATGCTTGAGGGGTTGGAGGGCGTCCTCAAGAGTTCTGCATGTATGGCTTCTATGACGCAGGGATCCACAGCCGTCGTTGCGTTATTATCTAAATAAATTCTTTTCATTTACATTGTTTTAATGATGACAACGGTAATATTATCATTACCTCCCTTTGCTTTTGCAAGGGTAATCATACGATCTGCTGCATCTTTGATAGAAGATTCCTGCTCTAAGACCTGCGAAATTTCTTGATCCGAGACGTAATCCGTGAGCCCATCGCTACACAAGAAATAAAGATCTCCTGGGAAAAAAGGGGATGCGGCTATTTCTGGTTCTACTTGAGCGTGGGTGCCGATGGAACGTGTAATAATATTTTTATAAGGAAATAGGAGTGCGGATTGTTCGTCGAGCTCTCCCTTGAGGATAAGTTGATGTTTTAGTGAATGATCATGAGTGAGGAGATCGAGCTTATGGTTTCGGAATCGATAGATCCTGCTATCGCCTACATGAGCGTAGACAATTGAGGTTCCAAAGAGTTTTAAACAGCAAAGCGTTGTTCCCATGCCACCTAATTTTTCATTCTGAGATCCCATTGAATAGACGATGCGATTGGCCTGAATAATGGCTTCATGAAAGAGCTCCATCACTTCTTCAATTGAAGAAAGAGGGGGATTGTCTTCAATAGATTTGCAAAGACTCATGATTGTGAGTTTTGCTGCAACTTCTCCCGCTTTGTGCCCTCCCATGCCATCAGCTAGAGCAAAAAAATGAGCTTCAGGTAGTTCTGCAAAGGCATCTTCATTGTTGACTCTTACAAGACCGATGTCGGAAATTCCGTAAGATTCTAACTTTAGGGGCATAAGCTCCACATTGACCTTCTGCTTTAAGAATTTATATTTACGAATCTGGTACAAGTAGAATTCGTAGTGTGCTCACTGCATTAAAGGCAATGTGTAAACTTATCGATGCAAAGAGCGATCTTTGTTTTTCATAAACAAAACCAAGAAAACAAGCAAATACAAAAAGCGATAGAATGAGAGAAATATTTCCAAGACCTTGACTTGGGGCCATGTGAAAGAAGGCAAATCCAAGACTTGATAAAAGAATTGCAGCTTTGGGGCCTAGATACTGTTTTAGAAAATTTTGCAATACTCCGCGGAAAAGAAACTCTTCGATGCAAGGAGCCATTAGGAGAATAACGGTTAGTGCGAGGAAAAGAAGAGAGGGGTAGTGGCGTGTCATCTTTAGATAGACGACAGCGACTTGTTCATAGTTAGATGCACCCAGAACCTCGTAGATGAAAAGATCACTGAGCTCTCCGACAACCATAACAATGGGGAAAGCAAGGATCCAGCTCAATAGTCCTATTCCAATATCATAATAGATAGGCTTTCTATATGGATTGTCTTTATCTTTCCAAATTTTGAAAAGAGATTCTTTATCAATCGATGCTCTTGCGAAAATGAAGAGAAAGAGAAGGCTAACAGACATGATAAGAATTTGCATCCAATTTGATACAACAATTGGATTTCGTGCAATCTCTTCCCTAAATAGAGTGCTGATTAATGAAGAAAAGAGAAATGTGCATCCAAAATAGATGGCAAAAGAGCCAAGCAATGTCAGGAATCGCAATTTAATAGAGCTTATTTCCTTCATTGAGGGCGCTTTAAAATAGTCATGTTTGGATGCATACCAGTTAACAACACCACCAAAAAGGGCGACGAGAAGAATTAATCTAAAGTCCATGATTTGCAATCTCAGTTATATAATTTTCGATGCGCTCTGATACTTGCCGTACTAGCGTTTCATGAGCTTGTCCAATAGGAGTTACCGGATAGGTTTCTTTTCCCCAAGGAATCTGCAGGAAATTAGAATGCGTAAAGTGTTTGGGAAGATATTGAGTGTTGTGAAATAGTTCTTTAAGGATGGTAGTGGGTGCTGGGTTGCGAAGATCGATTACATAGAGCTGTAAAGCGATGTGCAATTCTGCAGGAGAATTTTCTTCTTCGCTTGTTAGAGGAATTTCCTCGTGTTGAATAAGTTCCATAAAAACGACAAATTCCGTCTTAGGAAATTGAGATTTTATCCAAGAAAAATCAGTTTCTAGAAGGTTTTCTTTGATTTGAGGAGAGATTTTGAAGAAGAGTTTTTCTTTTTTTAGGAGACAATCACAGATCTCAAAAGTGAATTCATCTGAGAGGTTCCACGGCAGATGATGTTGAGAGCGATCAATAACAGAGACGACCGTCACAACGGGTTTTGGCCGTCCATCTTCGTAGTAAAAGGCCTGCTCGTTAACATAGGATGTGCTGCAACCGGCAGCTGCAATGACAAGGCAAAGAAAAAGAAGAATCCGTACCATTTTTCAGAGCATAGCATAAGAACCTATCCCACTAAAACATTTTCGTCGATTTTTCAGAGATTTTTCAGGTGGAAGGGGTATAGTAGACCTTTTCTAAAACTCACTTAAGTTTGGGAAGCTTAAATTTGTAAAGCCTGAATTAGACATGTCGGAAACAAAGCACTTCGTGTCCTTGTTCCCCGCTTG
>DAHVFY010000006.1:0-24598 GCA_027316765.1 Parachlamydiales bacterium
AATTGTAAGTGCCAAATGAAGATGGGGAAAGAGATTCCATCCTTTTGCGAGTGTCCAAGCGCCTTTTAAAGCATGTTGAATTCCACTGCCGCGTTCTAGAGCGCCCGCACTTGAATAAGAGCGGTAAATGGAAAAAGGAACGGGAGCTGCTACCCTGTCATCCTCCATTAAAAGGGAAAGATGTCCTGAAATGACGTTGACATGGTGGACAAGAAGAGGATTTTCTTGAGGAAAGGGATCGCGTTGAGAGGCGAAAAGAATAAATGGAAGTAGAAAAAGTAAGATGCGAACTAACATTTTTAACTCCTTGGACCCTGATTGCTACCTCATATTGCCTCTATGAAAGCTGCACAGCTCATCTACTGCGCTTTATTCGTTATGTGGGTTGCTCGCTTGCTTCATGGAGCTCAAAGAAGTGCGGATTCTAGAAGTTAACTGAATTTTTGATCAATTGTTTTTTTTTGTATAAGATCTTATCAGAAAAATATCGCTCTGGCTGGTGTCACTATGATAGCATCATACTTTTTCTTAAGGAGAATGGGATGAAAAAGAGAACATGGATCTTGGCTTTGTTATTGATGAATATTTGCAGCATAGCTTTTGCCGAAGAGATAAAAACGCTGCGTGTGTTGGTTGCTGGAGGAGCGGGTTTTTTGGGCTCTCACATGTGTGACAGATTAATTCAGGAAGGATATGAGGTGATCTGTTTGGATAATCTGCAGACGGGAAGTCGAGCTAATGTAGAGCATCTTATGCATCATCCTCGCTTTGTTTTCATGGAGCATGATGTGGTAAATCCCCTTGATCTTGAGGTGGAAGAGATTTATAACTTCGCGTGCCCTGCATCGCCTCCTCATTATCAAGCAGATCCCATTAAAACTTTGAAAACAAGTGTGCTTGGCGCGCTCAACCTTCTTGAGCTTGCAAAAAAATATCAAGCTAAGATTTTCCAGGCCTCGACAAGTGAAGTGTATGGCGATCCTTTAGAGCATCCTCAAACAGAATCTTATTGGGGGCATGTGAACCCGACGGGAATTCGCGCGTGTTACGATGAAGGGAAGCGAGCAGCAGAAACGCTTTTTTTTGATTATCACAGAATGCATGGCGTGAACATCAAGGTCGCTCGTATTTTTAATACTTATGGACCTCGGATGAATCCTAACGATGGGAGAGTTGTTTCCAACTTTATTGTTCAAGCGCTTAGTGGCCGCTCGATCACAGTTTATGGAACCGGCGAGCAGACGCGTTCTTTCTGTTATGTTTCCGATCTTATTGAGGGGATTTACCGTTTGATGCACTCTCCCGACACCCTGACAGGTCCTGTGAACTTGGGAAACTCGAGTGAATTTACCCTCCTTCAGCTTGCCGAAAGAGTGCTCGATCTTACCAATGCAACTTCTTCGTTGGTGTTTGAGCCTTTACCTCAAGATGACCCCAAACAGAGGCGCCCTAATTTGGATCTTGCAAAAAGAGCTCTTGATTGGACTCCTAAAGTTAACCTGGAAGAGGGATTGAAGATGACAATTATTTATTTCAAGGAACACAAGAAAACAGCTTTGTGATAGATTTACGCTCCATATGTCTACGCTGCTTCCTCGAGATACAAACGGATGCCCTTTTTTGATTCTAGCTCCTATGGAGGGCGTGGGGGACCTGGCATTTCGCAAGGCGATGGCCTCGATTGGGGGATTTGACGAGGCTGTTCGAGATTTTTTGCGTGTCCCTAAAAATGGGCATGTTAAAAGTCTTGCGAGCGTCTATGAGCCAAATGAGCTAGCCCCGATTCCCCTTGCGGCGCAGCTGATGGGATCTGATCTCGAGTTGATGGGGGAGATGGCTCGGGAGATTGAAAGGCGGGGCGCCACTCGTATTGATATCAATTGCGGCTGCCCGTCGAATACAGTCACCGGTAAGGGGGCTGGATCAAGCTTGTTAAAAGAGCCGGGCTTTTTGCACGAGGTTGCGAAATCTGTTGTGAAGGCAGTCTCTATTCCTGTTACACTTAAGATGCGCTCAGGATATGAGGATATCTCACTCTTTAAGGAGAATCTTCTAGCTGCAGAAGAGAGCGGGGTGCGCTACATCACACTGCATCCGCGCACGAAGGTCGAGGGGTATACGCCTCCTGCACGCTGGGATCTGATCGCCGAAGCAAAACAGCTGCTGAAAATCCCACTTGTCGGTAATGGAGATATTCTTAACGTACAGGACGCTCTTTTGATGCTTAAAGCAACCGGTTGCGATGCGTTGATGATTGGGAGAGGAAGTATTATCAATCCCTTCATTTTCCATGAGATCCGCTCTCACTTCTCAGGGGTTCCTTTTCATTCAAGGTGGGAGGATCTTCTTCGCTATTTCAACGTCTATCTCGCATCGATGCCTCCTGAAGTAGTAGGCAAAGCGAGGGTGAGCCGGCTTAAGCAGCTTTTCGGTTTCTTTTTTAAAGGAAATGCAGCGCTCCTTGAAAAAAGATCTCTTATTTTGACCTCTCAATCGACTGATCCTAACGCTTTTTTCGAGTTTGCTCTTCCTCTTTTGAAAGAGAATATGCAGCTTAGAGGCTGCAAAAAAACCAAAACATGATATCAGTAGAATTATGGCTAAGAAATATGATGAAAGTACCGTTCAGTCCCTGGATGCTTTAGCCCATATTAGGCTACGCTCAGGGATGTACATTGGTCGGTTGGGGGATGGATCTCACCCTGATGATGGGATTTACGTGATGCTTAAAGAGGTAATCGATAATGGGATCGATGAGTTCATCATGGGACATGGCACAAAGATTTTGATCGCATTAAATGAAAAAACTTCCACAGTTTCTGTTCGAGATTGGGGACGCGGCATTCCTCTTGGCAAAGTGATTGAGTGTGTGAGCCAAATCAATACAGGGGCGAAATATAATGATGATGTCTTCCAGTTTTCTGTTGGACTCAATGGGGTTGGAACAAAAGCTGTTAATGCTCTTTCCTCACGTTTTGTTGTAAGAAGCGTTCGCGATGGAGAATTTGTTGAAGCGCGTTTTGCTAAAGGAATTCTTCAGGAGAAGAAAAAAGGAAAAACAAAAGAAAAGAACGGCACATTTGTCGAGTTTGTTCCCGATAGTGAGATTTTTAAGAAATTTGCTTTTCAAAAAGAGCTGATTGAGAAGAGGCTTTGGCATTACGCTTACCTCAATACGGGGCTTACTCTTGTTTTTAATGATGAAGAATTTCACTCTGAAAATGGACTTTTGGATCTTCTAAACGAAGAAGTTAAAGAAGATCGGCTCTATGAACCACTTCACTATAGAGGCAAACATATCGAGTTTGCATTTTTACATTCTTCAAGTTATGGGGAGACCTATTTTTCTTTCGTTAACGGTCAGTATACGCAGGATGGAGGAACCCACCTTTCAGCCTTTAGAGAAGGAATACTTAAAGGGGTTAACGAATATGTGAAGAAAAATTTTCAGGGGCTTGATGTGCGCGAGGGAATTGTTGGAACGATCCTTGTCAAAGTGAAAGATCCTGTATTTGAGTCCCAGACAAAGAATAAACTCTCCAACAATGAGATTCGAGCTCCAATTGTCCAAGAGGTTAAAGATGCGGTTCAAAATCTTCTTTACAAACATAAAGAGACGGGACAGAAGATCGTAGAGAGGATTCTTTTTAATGAAAAATTGAGAAAAGAACTTGCTGCGGTTAAAAAAGAGGCAAAAGAGAAGCAGAAAAAAATTTCTTTTAAGATTCCTAAGTTGCGCGATTGTAAATGTCATCTGAATGATGGATCAAAGCAGGGCAAGGATTCGATGATCTTTTTAACAGAAGGGGAGTCAGCTTCTGGATCGATTGTGATGACGCGCGACCCTCTTACTCAAGCGGTGTTTTCTCTTCGAGGCAAACCCTTAAATGTACATGGGATGAAGCTGGAGCAACTTTATAAAAATGAAGAGATGTATAACCTCATGTCAGCGCTTAATATCGAAGAGGACCTCTCTAATCTGCGCTATAGTAAGGTTGTCCTAGCAACAGATGCCGACGTCGACGGCATGCACATTCGCAATCTTTTGATTACATTCTTTTTGACCTACTTTGAAGGGCTTGTTCTAGACGGTCATCTTTATATTCTCGAGACACCTCTTTTTAAAGTAAGAAATAAAGAAAAAACATTTTATTGTTATTCAGAAGAAGAAAAAGATAAAGCAGCTTTACAACTCAAAAAAGGAGTTGAAATTACCAGATTCAAAGGTCTTGGAGAGATCTCGCCAAATGAATTTAAACAATTCATCGCAAAAGATATTCGTCTTTTACCCGTTTTAATTCAGAATCTTTCTGATATTAAACCGACTCTTGAATTTTACATGGGTAAAAATACGCCAGCTCGCAAACTTTTCATTATGCAAAATCTAGAGAATGAACATGGATGACCTTAAAAATCAGATGAAGGATCACTTCATTAAATATGCCTCCTACGTGATCCTCGACCGAGCAATTCCTGATGTAGTTGATGGGTTAAAGCCCGTTCAAAGGCGCATTTTGGAGACTTTATGGAGACAAGGCGATGATAAGCTTCACAAAGTTGCAAATGTTGTTGGTCAGACGATGCAGTTACATCCACACGGAGATGCCCCGATCTACGAGGCTCTTGTCACCTTAGCCAACAAAGGATACCTTCTAGATCGCCAAGGAAACTTCGGTAACATTTTCACAGGAGATCCTTCTGCGGCCGGTAGATATATTGAAACTCGACTGTCTCCTCTTGCAAGAGAAACCCTGTTTAATCCTGATATCACAGAAAAAATTCCCTCGTATGATGGAAGGAACTTTGAGCCCGTTGTATTGCCTGCAAAAATTCCTCTTCTGTTGATGCAAGGAGCTGACGGGATTGCAGTGGGGATGTCAACTCGCATTTTACCCCACAATTTTACTGAACTTCTTGAAGCTGAAATTGCGTATCTTGAAGGAAGAAATTTTAAAGTTTTTCCCGATTTTCCCACCGGCGGCATCATGGACAAGAGCGAATATGATAAAGGTAGGGGTAAGGTTAAACTGCGCGCTAAAATTGAAATCAGAGATGCTAAGACACTTGTGATTCGAGAAATTTGCTACGGAACAACAACGGAAAGTTTAATCCGTTCGATTGATGAAGCAGCAAAAAAGGGAAAAATCAAGATCGAAGCGATCAATGATTATACCGCAGAGGCGATTGAAATTGAAATTAAACTCCCACGTGGACAGTACGCAGAAGAGATTCTCGATGCGCTTTATGGATTTACAGAATGTGAAGTCTCCCTTAACTCTCAAATCATTGTTATTAAAGAGGGGCTGCCTTGGGAAACAGATGTCAATGAGATTATCGGTTACCATGCTGACAAGGTGGTGGGATTCCTTAAAAGAGAGCTTGAGATTGAACGAGAACGGCTCCAAGAAAAGATTTTCTACAAGACGCTTGAGAGGATATTTATTGAAAATCGCCTTTACAAGCAGATTGAAACAGTAAAGACTCTTGAGGGGATTCATGAAACGCTTGAATCAGCTCTTAAACCTTATAAAAATAAACTGCTTCGCGAGCCGACACATGAAGATTGGGAAAAGCTTCTACAGATTCCGATTCGGCGGATTTCCCAGTTTGATATCAATAAAAATAAAGAGGAGATCACCCTTCTTGAAGAGACGCAACGTGAAGTAGAAAAAAATCTCAAGAACGTCAAAAAATACACGATCAATCATCTGCGCCAACTGATCGTAAAATTCAGCAAAGAGTATCCTAGAAAAACGCGTGTCAAAGCTATCGAGGAGATAGACCGTAGAGCAATTGAGACAAAAGATATCAAGGTAGGCTTTGATAGCACTTCCGGATTTATCGGAACCAAAGTCTCAGGTCCTGTACAGCTCTTCTGTACTAACTTTGATAAATTGGTTGTCTTTTCCAAAGATGGTACCTACAAAGTGATCAACATTCCAGAAAAGCAATACTTTGAAAAACCACTTTGGGTGGGTGTCGTAGATAAAAAAACTGTGATGAATGTGGTCTACCGTAACAAGACAACAAAGCAAGTCTGGGCAAAACGCTTTATTGTCGATAAGTTCATCCTTGAAAAAACCTATCAATATCTCGATGACAATGCTGAGCTGCAGCATATGAGTGATGATCCCAACGCTACAGTTGAGTTACAGCTCGAGCCTTCAGGTCGAAAAAAAGCGAGAGCAGCTTCTTTTTCTCTAAAAGAGATCCCCATTAAACCTGCTTCAACTCGCGGCGTACGCCTTACCGAAGAAAAAACGAAAAAGAATAAAGTCGTCTTAAAACAACTCTCTCTTTTTGATTAAAACTAGCTCTTGCTCTTGCCCGATTAATATTATTTCCGATAATTTCATAGACAAATCCTTGGGCATATGCTGTTAAACCAGACAAGGTGCGCGTTGCTTCACTCCCAATTTTGATCCTCCAATGGGATGAGCATCGAATTTAAGACAAAGTTTAATCGCGTGTCTAGAGGGCTTAAGGCTTCTTTGACTAATTTCCAGTCTGTGCCGCACCCCGGAAAGGCCTTTTCGTAGGTTTCAACATCGATATCGTTAGGTCCGTAGTAGGGGTGAAACATTGATAAAAGTGCAGCCCCTTTTCCGATGGATACCACGAGCCCCGCGTTTTCCCATTTCTTGATTTCTTGAGGGGACTTGCCGCAGCGAATGAGTTCTGTGGGTAAGTACTTCACAAGTACTTTGATTTTTTGTGTTGTTTCATCTGGAACAAAGCAGCCTCCGCCACTTAGATAAAGTGTACACGCATCTTTACCACTAGTTACTTTCACAGCATCGGAAAAGAATCCCACTCGATATCGATTGCCGGGATAGGGGCAGAGAGGGCCTTCGGCAACTCCTTCAAAAAGGGGGAGGTTACTGATCTTAACAATCGTTTTTCTCTTTTTCGGCTCTTCTGTACATAAATCTGTATAGATTCTTTTTCTTGATACCCAATAGGCCGAGCCGCAATTGAAATAACCCCGTCCCCCCTCGTCGAAGAAGTTGTTTTTGATGAATGAGGTCTCATAAAGAGAAAAAACTTTGTCTAAGTTGGAACTTTGTCCGGCAGGAACGACAAGAAGTGTTTCTTTGGGATTGTTATCTTTTAAAACATCGATCAACCCTTCGCCTGCAACGGATGTTACTTTCCATTTCGGTCTTTGAGCTCTTTCTCTGTATGGATTGAGCGCATTGAACATTTTAATCCTTTTCATAATGTTTTCAGAATAGGGTCCAAGAATGGGATTTTTTTCATGTCCTTTGTAAATAATCACGTGACGAATAGGGTTTATAACCACGGGTTTCTCCTTTTTGCAATGTGAAGCGCACTGAGAGCTTTAATCAACTCAGAGGGAATAAAAATGAGTACTCCTTTTATGAAGGCTGTTTGTATTCCCAAAAAAGGAATCAACCATAAAAAGCCGAGCGTGAAAATGAGAGCCATTCCATAAAGTAACGCAGTCATAGGTGTGTGTGTTTGGCGTAAGCGAGCGATTAGGTAGGCCGCTATAGGAAAGGCGATTAAGTAGCCCCCGCACTTGCCTAGCATCCAAAAAGGATTCGCGTGCCCGGAAAAGACAGGTAATCCCATGCTTGCGCATGCGAGATAAGAAAGCGTTGAAGCAAAAGCGATTTTGGGTATCTGCGTAAGAGATAAAATGTAAATGGCAAAGGTTTGCAATGTAAAAGACACGGGAATCAAGGGGGTTTTGATGAGTGCGCCAAGAGTGATTAGCGCGCAGCCAAAGAGGATGAGTCTTAAAAACTTTATTTTTTCGTTAGAATTTTCTATGTATTCGATAAGTTGTGTCATCTTTTTCTCCTTTTAAAGGTTAAGAAAAGCCATGCTAAGGGATAGAATTGCTCTTTTCAATAGCCACTTATGCATCAATTGACTATAATTTAGTGGTAAAAATGTGGAAAATGTTTGCCTTCTTTGCTAAATTTAGGAATAAGAGGTGAAAAAACAACTATTTTTTAGGTGAATTTTTATGTTGTCTGTTCTTTTGGGAAGTAAAAATGCGGAAAGAGTTTTACTTTTCCTGCTCGTGAATGAGCAATGCTATGCAAGCGAGATTCAAAAGACTTTTAATATCCCGCTCACCCCGCTGCAAAGCATGATTCAGAAGCTGGAAAAAGCGGGAGTTCTCACGGCAGAAACGGCAGGAAAGAAAAAACTTTGCCGCCTGAACCCTGATTACCCGCTGCATCGAGAGCTAAAAGATCTTTTAAAAACAGCATTTGTTCATTTGCCCTCTGAGGAAAAAAGGCTCTTATTTTCTCGAAAAGCGGAGTGGCATCTGAACTCTAACGATCAGTTCAAACATAAAAAGCGCATTGCCACTTGCCTTCACGCTTTTTGCCAACGCCTTGAGAAGGTGCATTGTGTGTCGATTCAAACGCAGTCGGCAGGGCAGGCCTTTGGGAATGTCCTTATAAAAAAAGAGAAACCCGAGCAATTTCTTTTTATGGAAAAGGGACAATGGGTCCACGAAGGAGCAACAGAGATTGAGTTTAGCAAAACACTGCGATGGACGGTTGATTATTCCTCTGGGATGATTGCGCTTGAACATTTACATTACGGTTCAGATCGCCCAGTTTTCCTTTTTCATCTCGTTCCAACAGGTCCTAAAACTTTGCAATCGATCGATTCTCATTTGTGTCGCAACGACTGCTACTTTGGACGGATCGAATTTAATGAAAAACATATTCGCTTTCTCTGGCGTATCCTCGGCCCGAGAAAAAACGAAATTCTCTATCACATTTATGGTTAGTTGATATATAGTGCTTCCGGTTGAAAGGCACCCAAGAAATCTTTCAATTGGAAGCACTATATACCTTGTCATCTTATGATTGCTTGAAAAATATCTTGTTGAAAGAATGGCAAAAGTCATAATTTCTGCATTGGACATTAACGACTGTGGATTATCTGTAACTCCTAAAATTCTAAGAATTTCCTCGCTGATAACGAAGACAGTTATCGCATAAGTTTCCATAAATGGCTCCATTTTTTGGAGTATTATAGATCTTTTTGATTAACTGACTTCTGTTCAAACCCGCAGTACCATTCCCATTTCAGGTTCCTAATTTTGTATTTGACAGTAAAATTAATTTTGTCTTAGCATTTCGTTTTGTTTTATGACGTACGAGGTGAGTTATGAGGAATTTTTTCGGTAAGATTCTTCTGGTGTTTTTTTGCGTTCAATTGATAAATAGTCCATGCAATGGGAAGGAGATAAATTATAGTTTATTTGAGAATGTAGAAGATTTGTTAGCGGCTGAATCAAATGCCATTGCGAAATGTTGTCGTCATGACATGGAGTCTTTAGCAGATCTTTATATTTCTAGAGGGGAGACTTATTTATTAAATGTTGTCGTCATGACATGGAGTCTTTAGCAGATCTTTATATTTCTAGAGGGGAGACTTATTTATTATACGGAGCTTTTGAACAAGCCTTAGAGGATCTTAAGTATGCTTGGGATGTCATTGCGTTTTTAAGTTACGATGCAACCACAAAGAAACAGTTGGAATTTAGGGCTTTATTAAATTTTGCGTTTATCTATGCTTTAACTTCCGAGGAAGCCGCTCTATTTGAGGTCGGAAATCGGCTGTTGTTCATAGTTGATCATTTATGTCTTTCTAGATGTTCTAAAGCATCAACTGCATCCACTTTAAGAAATGGATTAGAGATTGTTTTATGTGGTGGAGCTAAAATCCTTGGACCTGATGTGGAGCCGCGCCCAGGTTGGTGTAGAGAAGTCGTAATTTCAACCGCAACACTTATGCTAGCCCTAGCAAGTACTGCTCCCAATGCTATTATCCGTACAGCCCTGTTGGGAATAATTGGAGTTTTACAAGATAAAGCCCTAAGATGTTGTGAAGCGGGTGGTTTATGGAAAGTTTGCGTGGGTCCAATCGCAGAAAAGTGGCAGCAGTGGAATCAAAAATGGAAGGTGTTGCACATTTCTCCAGATCCTGCTTGGGATTAGTGTTTTAAACCTTGAAGATGAGGTTCTCATATGCATAGGATTGTAATTATTTTTTTACTAATCATTTGTAGGACTTTTGCTGATTGTCAGAGTAATATTCAGGATGTTCCACTTGTTAATTTTGACTGTTCCCCTCTTAAAGATTGGGCTGCATTTGCAGTGTCGCCGATCTATTCGTTCCAGGGGGCTTATGGTTCTAAAATTAATGAAAAAGCAGTTGCATTAATTAAAAGAAAATTGGTTAAAAGGGGTAAAGTTATCGAGTTAGAGGCTCCGGACGTAATGGGGCTTGCAACTTCTGCTAATGTGCTTACTTTGACTCTGCAAGAAGTAGAAACGTATGATAAAAAACCTCTTAACTGTATCAGGATGTCTTTGACTCTTCAAACAATGACAGTGATCAATAAAACCAAGCAGGAATGCGCTTCATATATTTGGACAAGTAACGAATTTGTGCAGGGGAAAATTGAAGAGGGGAATGAGAGATCGATTATACAATCCATTGATAAGCTATTTCAGAATTTTATTGATTGCTATCAGGCGACTCCTTCCAATCAAAAGTTGAGCCCTGTATTTTATCTATATAAGTAAAATGTATGCATTAAAGAAAAACAGGTTGGTGTGAAGTATTCTAAGATTTTGTTTGTATTTGTTGCGCTCGTTTTTTCGCCTTTACTAAATGCTGGTATCTATTTAGAAAAACCCGACCATTTTAACCCAAGAGCTGCGGTTATTGGGTGTTGCTACCTCCATTATCAAGACAAAATCCTCCTCTTGCACCGGCAAGATGATACTGCTGAGGGAAATCGCTGGGGAATTCCCGGTGGCAAGCTGCGCGACGGGGAACCTGTCATTGACGCGATTGTACGCGAGGTTTTTGAAGAGACCGGCTTTGTTTTGGACAAAGAGAAAATTCGTTATATCGGCAAGGTGTACATTAAAGTGCCGAAGTTCGATTTTGAATATCACATGATCGACTACAGAGAAGAGATCAAAAATCCGGGTGATGTGAAAATCAACTTTAAGGAGCACAAAGGCTTCACATGGGTAACACCTCAAGACGCCGTCCAAAAAATGGACCTGATTACAGACGAAGACATCTGTTTTGAAGTCACATTCGGATTAGGTAGAGAAAGAGATTAAGCCTGTAATTCTTCAGTGATCTGATGAACAAGTGAGGCGGCGTTAATGGATCTACAAAGAGGATAGCCTTGTCCTGCAAAGAGAGACGTTAGACCTTTTCTAAAACTCACTTAAGTTTGCTCAGTGATTTGATTTTCTTGATTGCTTAACGCAACTCATCAGGAAGCTCTATATTTTCACAGTCCCAATAAATCTAGCCAATCTTATACAGAATAAAAAGTGACCGCATGCCATGTCCTGCATGGAATTTTTCGTTTAGATAAAATCCTGAATTTACTAGAGTTGGTGGGCGAATGTATGCCGAAACAACCTGAAGAATCGGCTTTTGAATACGAAAGGGTGTGGATTCATGATGAAAAAAGTGGGAATGGTCATGGTATTGTTGCAAGGGGCTTTAGTAGCTAATGAGAGTCCATTTTTAGAGACACTCATGCATTTTCAAAGTGTGCCTAAGGCGGAACTTCATTTGCATCTTGGCGGGGCTTATCCCAAGGAATACCTTTTTTCTATCGCTACAGAGGAGCAGAAAAGAGAGCTTGAAGAGAAGTTAGAGCTGATAGCAAATGGAGTGGACTATCATGATGTGTTCCGCGTTTTTCAGATTATAAGTCAGCTCGTAAATTCAGAAGAAAAGATAGAAGAAGGTGTTAAGGCGCTTTGTGTTGCTCTGCAAAAGGATGGCGTTTCTTATGCCGAAATTCGGACGGGACTCAAGGATTTAGGCAAGGGATTTGAGGCTTATTTGAGCTCTGTTTTGTCTGGCATAAAAGCTATGGAATCTGAGCTGTTTCAAGCGCGGCTATTTTTAAGCCTTCAGAGAAATTCCTCTTTAGAGGCTGTAAAAACAACGATTGATTTAGCTTTAAAGTATAAAAATCAGGGAATCATTGGAATTGACATTTCAGGGGATTCTACAATTGGCGAAATCAATTTTATTTTGCCCGAACTTATTAGGGCTAAGGAAGCAGGGCTTCCTTTTGTTGTGCATATGGGAGAGGCGCCAGGTGAGATAGAGCAGATTGCTTTGTTAGAAGCACTGCAGCCTGTGCGTATTGGACATGGAGTGTACCTTTCAGATGAGGCCAAGGAGTGGATTGTGCAGCATCAAACTCCCATTGAGGTTTGCTTAACAAGTAGCGTTCTTGTCAAAATGATTGATCATTATCGTCAGCATCCTGGGCTTGAATTTTTTCGCTTAGGCCATCCTGTTGTTTTGTGTACAGATGATCCTCTTTTATTTTCGACAACGTTGTCTAAAGAGTTTGCTATAGGTCATTTGGATGCGGGTCTTTCGATGGATCACTTGGAAAGGCTTGCGCAAGATGCTTTTCATTATGTAGTGCCTCGAGTGGATATAAAAGGAGTTGATATGGTAGAAAATTTTCAGTTTGTAGGTTGTCACGATCCGATTCTTGATTCTTCTTCTTGCGCACTTGAGCTCAGTGAAATTTTGGATCCCAAGATGCAGCACTTTCTTGATGCAATGTTGGAGTTTGCAAGAGGGGAGCAATCAGATTCCCAAAAAGGTGTTCTTGTGGGGCTAGCGGCTCCTCAGATTGGTAAACCGCTGCGCATCATTTTAGTCGATGTGAAGGCAGATGGAAAAGGGGGTGTTGCGGAGTTGCGCGTTTATATCAATCCTGAAATCGTAGAAGTCTCAGAGGAGATAGAGCCGTGGTATGAGGCTTGCTTCTCAACGGGAATTGTAAGAGGCATTGTCCATCGACATAGTCGTGTCACAATCAAAGCTCTAGATCGGCAGGGCAATGAAATCAACGAATCTCACCATGGATATGTGGCTCGTATTTTCCAACATGAAATTGATCACCTCAATGGAGTGCGATTTCCTGATCGGATAGATCCTGATGGATCGCTTCACATTGTCAACAACGATCAGCTCTACCAATACCGCAATTTAGAGGGATGGCGCGATTGGAAGGTGACGATTCCACAGAAGAATTGGAAGAAGTATTTACAGGATTAAACAATGATTAAAGGGCTTTTTTTCATGATGATTGCCACAACTGCTTCTCTTTTTACAGAAAATGCTCATCCAAAAGTGGTTGTTATAGGGGCAGGTCTTGCTGGCTTGACAACGGCATATCGTTTACATTAACGAGGAGTCGATGTCGCTGTTTACGAAGCGCGACCTCGCGTCGGCGGTAGAGTTTTTACAGCAGAAATAGCAGGTCATGTTGTAGAGTTAGGAGGTTATAATATTGCAGATGGGGGAGAGGCGGAACACCTGCATCGTTTGATTCGCGAGTTTGGTCTTGAGTTAACGGAGAATAGATTCAATTTTGATCGCTTTTATTTTACAGGTGAGCAATTTATTGCCGTTGAACAACTGCGAAGAGATCAGCAGATACATTTTGAAGATCTTCAGAGCCGGCTCAATGTGCTTGCTAAGAAATCAAAAAATATGAGGGAGGTATTGGATGAGATTTTGCAGGAGAAGAACCCTCTTTATAGAGTTTTAGCCGTAAGTCTTGCAGCTTATGAAGGGGGTGACATAGAGAGCTTATCACCTTTATACACACAAACGTTGTACCACATGCTTCTTGGTGGTCTAGCTGCGGCACATCAAAGTTGTGAAGAGGAAAATCATATCGACTTTTCAAGTATCAAAAGAGGGAATGCTCAATTGCCAGAAAAAATGGCAGAAGCTCTTGGACCCAGGGTGCATCTCGGCCATCCTTTAACAAAAGTTGCTGCAAGTTCTACAGGTGGATTTATCTTGATGTTTCAAGGAGGACAAAAGGTAGAGGCGGATTTGCTTGTTCTTGCAATTCCATGTCCTGTTTACGAGGAGATCGTTTTTGAAGAGAATATAATTGCTTTAGAAAAACTTGAAGCGATTAAAAACGTGCGTTATGGAACTAATGCAAAAATCTTAGTTCCTTTTTCAAAAATGCCGTCAAAAAATGAGGGATTTGCTGATGATTTAGTCGTTAGCTTTTTTAACTCAGAGTGTAATTGTCTCAATTTATACTACACAGGACAGCTTAGCTATTTTTCCGAGAAGACGATTGAAGAACGTTATAGTAGAGAAAGATCTATGATGGAAAAAGGATTTGGAGAGGTATGTCCTCCTTTTACTTCTCCTGTCTGTGCAAAAGATGAAGCTTATATTTCCTATGAAGGTCCTGTGGGACACAGTTGGCCGAATGACCCTTACGCTAAAGGCTCTTATTCATATATTGCTGCAGGTCAAGAGTCTCTTTTGACAGCGCTTGAAAACAACGAGAAAGAGGTGTTCAAGACTCTTTTTGCCCCTATTAACAAAAAACTCTATTTTGCTGGTGAGCACACCTCTGTTTTAATGGATGTGCCCGGGACTTTAGAAGCTGCCTGCGAATCGGGAGAGCGCATTGCGCGCGCAATTTTAAGCACCCACTTTCTTTGCGATGAGGAGATTTGAGAGAAAAAGATCGATTTTTTCATTCATGAGTTTGGAGTTTGTACACTGGTTCACTAAGATTGCAAAGGCGATATCGCCCGCATAACCTGTGTAGCCCTTGATCAAAGACATTGTGCCAGATTTGGCTCTCATTAAACCCTCTCTTTGAGGAAGAGATTCGAAAAAGATGGGAAAAAATTCTGATTTTTTCATCTTGAGGAGAATTCCAACGAGCTGTTTTGTCGTTACAAGATTTTTTCTAGAAAGCCCGGAGCCATCAGCCATGTTAAATCCACCAAGATCGAGATTTTGTGAATGCCAAAAATTTGTGACCGCCCGAACTCCTGCTGTCGTCGATCCTTCGTTATAGACGACCTCTCCCATTTTCTTTAGAAGATGTTCTGCATAGAGGTTAATGCTCTTTTGATTGGTGAGATGAATAATCTCTTTGATGGTCGGGGAATAGAGAGTGTGAAAGGTGATCCTTTTGTTTTGTTTCTCGATATTTCTGTGTTCGATGCAGATCCCTTTTTCCTGTAAGCTTTTAGAGAGCAGATCAGCAGCACACTTAGCAGGATCTGGAAGAGCTCCTTTAATTATAAATTCACTGACAGCTGTAGGAATGGTTCCTCGAATAAACTGGATAGCAGAAAATTCACAGCCATAGATGCAAGAGCGATCTCCCGATCCTTCATGTCCCGTTTTTACTTCGTTTTGCAGGATAAGTGTTGGAAGTAGAGGGTCTGTGCGCAAAATGTTTGTAGATTCACCAATGGCGTTACCCGGTTTAAAAAAAAGCGAGTAATAATTCTCATGAAAGGAGAGAGCAGAAGCTCCCGCTCCGTAATAATTTCCTAAGTCCTCCCAAGACCAACTCGGAGATGCAAGTGCTTTTTCCCATCTTGTTGCATCACCTAATACTTCTCCTTCGATTTTTTGGATGCCAAGGCTTAAAACCGCTTCTACCCATCCTGCGATTGCTTTATCCCATGAAAGACTGTTTGGAATGCGGTCTGAACCAAGGCAGGGATCTCCGCCTCCTCGAATGTAGAGATTGCCATGAAGTGTCTTGGTTTCATCAATGTATCCATCATACTCTAGAGCTGTTTCAAAACGACTCTCAGTTTCTAAAAGATAAAGCGCTGCGGCTGTCGTCACAATTTTCATGCACGAAGCGGGGATGAGGCTTAAATCACTATTTTTATCAAAGAGCACTTCACCGGTTGTAGCACTGACAGCATAAATGCTAACAGTCGCGTGCTCTAAAGGGCAGGGATCTTCACTGAATACACAGTTAACAGTAAGAAGTGTTGTCCAGCAAAACATCCCTTTTTGGAAAATTTTGTTGAAAGACATTATAGACTCGCAGATAGTTTCATTCTTGGAATCGTTGCATTTTTTAGAGCTATAATTGTCGTAAAATCACTGTCATTGATGTACAGTAGAAGTTCGTGAAAAGTGCTCGTGTCTGCACCATTTAAGTAAGGAGCGATGTGATAGATACAGGCTACTGCTACCATGCGAAGGTGGTCTTTACATTTAAAGTCTACAGTAGTTCGAGGAGTCATCCATATTTCAAAGAGGTTTTGCAATCTGAATCTGTCAGTTCTGCTCAACTTGGGATAGATATCGGCTATTTTAGAAGTATTTGGATGAGGATCATTTAGTGTTAAAGAGTCGGTATAAAAGTCCTTGAGTACCTTGATGAGTTGGATATTATCAAACCAGTGGTCAAGGGGATTAAATGAAAAGGGGCTGAGCACTTCCGAAAGCCCTAATGGTATGTGGTTACGTGGGATGCCGTCAAGCATTGTTGGTTCCTTGTTTGTTAAGAATCGGTTAAGTCTAAAACCCTGATTGCTACCAAGTCTAAGGTGGAACGTGTTTCTAGTAAAGCTTCATACCGAATACGCTTTAAAAAATTGGATTTTGGCTAAGCCAAAGCCTCAATTTTTGAAAAATGCAAGAATGATGTGTTTAATACGTCTTTGAGGTTGTCCCGGTGCTTTATGGGCATAGATTACGTGTATAAGACCTTGTGAATCGAGCGTTATAGAAGGAAATTCTCCCGATTCTTCTTCGATGTTAAAAAGAGGCGTCCACGAATCCCCATCGTCAGTTGATAGTGCCACGGTGAGAGGATAGCGCTCTACATGAGAGTTATTATAGACAAGCAAAACTTTGCCATCTTCAAGAGAGAGTGTGTCAATTGCTGCATCGGGATTTGGTAGAGTCGTTTTTCTGAGTTCCGACCATGTCTTTCCCGCATCTTGAGATTCTGCTATCCATATCCATCCCTTTAAGTCGATCCGATTCGAGCGGTCACGGCATAGCATTTTCAAGATCCCATGTTTTCCCCAGAAAAGAGTAGGCTCGATGCAGCCAAATTTTTTCCCAGGGATTTCAATGGGTCCATACTTATTCCAATGATAGTCATTTGAAAGTGTTTCAATCCAACAAGCAGTTGCTTTTAGTTCATCTTCAGGAGAGCCCACTTCGACAGAAGAACCGCAAATCAGGGTTCCTTCAGGATCAAAGATGGGTTTAGACTTGGTTGGTCCCACGATTCCAGCCGGTAAAATCTCCGCTTCAGACCAGCTGATACCCCCGTCAAAGGAGCACTTAAAGAGCGAAATCGTGTGCCGGGGATCAGGCCCTACCCGATAGAAAAGAAAGAGCTCTCCGGTAGGGTACTTGGCAAGAACTGGCGTCCAGCACACAGAATTGGGTGCTTCAACAATCTGTTTAGGATCACTCCAACGACTATTTTCGCATAACGACATCCAAATGCCCACATTTTGAGAGATGTCAGCATTGCTTAAACCTTCACCAGGTCCTCCTTTCCAAACAGCGCATAAGACGCCAGGCGATGTTTCAATGATGCTAGAGCTATGACAGTCGAAATTTTTAATATCAGGAGAGATGAAACATTCGTGGATGACAATTTCTTCTCTCTCAACGGATACGAGAGTAGAGGCGAAAATGAGAAGAGTTAAAAATACTAAGATCCAACGCGTATATTTCATCAATTTACCTCTGCCCTCAATTTTAAAGAACCTTCAATAAGCAGCCAAGAGTTAACTGTTCTCAGAGTGATAAAAATCAGAAAGCACGAGAACGCCGTCTGCATTATTGACATCTTGGATGACAATTTTTTCGATATTAAGACCTTTCATAGTGCCTAACACTAGAAGAGCATTCGATACAGTCACATTGGCAAATTCTCCTCCTTGGAGATTTTCATCATCAAGGTCGATGAGAGAATCAATTGCCTTTTGCAATAAGTCTTGAGTGACGATTGTCTGATCGCCTACAAGAGATTTAATTCCATACCCGAAAAGACTGCCGACTGCAAAAATCGTGGTTTCAGAATCATTAGCTTTTGTTTGAATGGAAGGATCGATGCGTTGTCCAATCAGTTGTGCATAATCAACTGCTTGCCTTGCGACATGACCTGCTATGGGATTGGGTGTAGAACGCAATTTGACATTGTGCCCTTGAAGATTTTCGATAATATGATCGCGAAAAGAGATCGAGGCGATTTCCCCTTTGCAAACATAATATTCATCATTTTCATCTTTGATAGTTAACTGCTGGCTACCTCCTCCAATGTCCCAGACAACTGCTTGAGAAGAATCAGTTTCAGTATTTGCCATTGCAGCATTAAATGCCAAAATGCCTTCCTTCTCTTGATCGATGATATGAACTTCTACGCCTGTTTCTTCGGTAATTTGACGCGCGTAAGCATCCGCATTTTTTGCTTGTCGGAAAGCAGCTGTTGCAACAGCTACCACTTTTTTCACATCATGCTGATCTGCAATCTCTTTCAATTGCTGGATCGCAACAATCCCTTCTTGCATGATGGTACCATCAAAAGTTTCATCAGGAGAACGACTCAATTGTGTTTGAAAAGCAACCGCAATTTGGTCTTCGAAAATCACAGAGGCGATTTTTTGTGTTTTAACATCCACTTCCGCGATTTTTATTTTTGTCGCTCCCGATCCAATGTCAATCGCAGCTCTTAATTCGATAGAATGAGTTTTTGAACAAGAATTGTGGAAAAACAAATAAGAACACGCGCATGCCGCAATAAAAATAATAGCTAATCGTTTTTTATGCATATCAATTCAACCTTTTTTGAAATAATTAATTTAATTGCCGAATTATAACAAACTTTAAAAGATAAGTAAATGATATGAATTTGTTTTAATCTGTAACTTGTTATTAATTAATTACATAAGTACTGAATGTGTTTCAAACCGATTGGTTACCTATGACAAGCCTGTCGTGAGTGTGTGGAAAATTTGCAATCAGGGTCTAAGACTCTGATTGCTACCAAACTTGTCATGATTCTTAGTTTATTGTGCCCAGATGTGTGAGATCGATTTGAAGGACAAGGCTAAATGAAGTAGCATTGTTAGAGCATTCGATATAGTCCTTTTTTGAGGTCTAATTTTCTCGCGCGCTCTGATTTAGATCGCGGCTACTATCAAGACGAAGAGTATGTGTCTTTTTATTGTATAAAAAGATTTGCAGAGAGCAGTTGCCGGAGACTACTTTAGATCCGGGCAAATTTGGTTCATAATGAGCGGGACGAATCGTTGTAAAATCGTGATTTTGTCTTAACTCGGTTTCTCTAGCAAAAGTCGTCAGTGCTGCACTATGAGAGCATACAATAATTGTTTCTCCACCCACATGTTTTGCACTCATTTCATGTATAGCAGCTGACATACGGTCATAGATCTCCATCGTCGTTTCAGGGTCTCTTTTTTTTGAAAGCTTTTCGATATATCGAGCTTCTCTACCTGCCTCTTCAAGGGGAATTTCCTGCATCGGATTATATACCCATTTAAGAAATATGAGAGGGTTTTCACCAAGATCAATGTTGGGATATTTTGCTTGGAATTCTTCTATTTTTTGTTTGCATTCTTCGGAATGATTTAATAGAGCCTGATATCTCTCTTTGCACCACTGATTTCTTAAAAAATAATCCATTGTGTCATATTTTCCGTGATCAACTTCAGCAAGTCGCTCATCTTGAATAATGACAAGCTCTCTACCATATTTTTTAAGAAAACAATCTCTAATTTTTCCTGCTGTTTGCAAGCAACGCTTAAGAGGTGAAGTATAAATAACAGAAGCCTCAGGATATTCTGTAGCAAGAGCCTCTCCAACTAGGTTTGCTTGATTAAGCCCTGTGCTTGTCAGCGAAGCCGCTTCATCATCAACGATTCCTTGTATATGCCAGATACCATCTTCAAGCGGTCCTACATTGCGTGGTGTTTGTCCATGGCGCACACTAATAATGCGTACTTCTTCAGGATTACTAGAATGACTCTGCATCAATGACATACATATTAATCCCCCTAAAATTTTCAAAATGTACATGGCTTTTACGAACTTAAGTTAAATGGTTTAGTAGGCCGGCATTAGCAAGTTTTGTTATCAAATTTTTGTGCGAGCATAGCAAATATACTTAATTTGAGTCTAGGAATCGCTGAAAAGCTGTTTACTTGCTAGACAATCAGACGTCTTAGATTTTTTTGATCGACCAGCATCTTAAGAAGCATGATCTGATTGTCTTGCTGTGAAAGCATTTCAAAGATTAATCTAACAAATCAAGGTCAATGGTTGATCAGTCGGTATTCTAATATTTTTGCAGGAGCTGCATCTGCATATGAAAAAGAATTATTCTAAAAAAAATTTTCCCGTTTCTAAGATTAGACAGATTCTAGAACCAGGGCCAGTTGTCTTAGTAAGTTCTGCATGGAAGGAAAAAAAGAATATTATGACAGTAGGGTGGCATTCGGTAATCGAATTTACCCCTTCGCTTGTGGGGTGTGTCATCGCTGAAGATAGTATAAGTTTCGAAATGATCAGAAAGAGCCGCGAATGTGTGATCAATGTCCCGACTGCGGACATGATTGATCAAGTCATTGGTATTGGCAATTGCGACGGGGATGAGATCGATAAATTCAAGAATTTTCATTTAACAGCAGACAATGCTACCAAGGTAGGGGCGCCACTGATTCGGGAATGCTTTGCAAATTTGGAATGCCGCATTTTTGATACACGTCTTGTGAAGAAATATAATTTCTTCATTTTGGAAGTGGTGAAAGCGCACGTTGCTACTGCGCCTAAGTATCCGCGAACATTGCACTATCGTGGGGAAGGGACTTTCATCACGAGCGGGAGTGTCATGCACAAAGCGAATAAATTCACCAAGTTAAAGAATGATCCCAATTTCTAAAAAAAAATATTGATCAGGTAAGAGAAATTTATCTTGTGCCGCTAATCAAAGCAGGGGAACTTAAATACATTGCTGCACGGAACTGAAAATCGATGGAAGGGATATGGTCAAGAAAAAACAGGTGATGCTTTAGGGCGGATTTTGCTACCATGGGCTTTGAAATTTTGTGATTGGAGGGGTTTTTGACGATTTTTAAAGGGAAAACTATAGTTGTTACCGGAGCAAGCCGGGGAATTGGGCATGCGATTGCCTTACGCTTTGCAGCTGCGGGAGCAAATATCATTATTTTGACTAAGGATACACCGGCGCATGTTGAAGAGGTAGCTTTGGAAATGCGAGCCGTCGGAGGAGGGGCGCTTGTTCTTGACGTTGATGTGTGTGATCAGAGGGCGATTGAGCAGGCGATCGCTTCGGGCATCCAGCATTTTGATGGTATTGATGTTCTTATTAACAACACAAGTGCAACTTGTTTTACAGATGCTCTTCATACATCGCCTGAGCAATTTGATTTGATCATTGGAACAAGCGCACGTGCTGCATTTTTTTTGGCGCAAGCCTGTGTGCCTTATCTTAAAAATGCGGAGAACCCCCATATCATTAACATTTCTCCTCCGCTTCATATGGATGCGCATTGGTTGGAGAATCATTTAGCATTTTCTATAGGAAAATATGCGATGAGCATGTGTACGCTCGGGATGGCAAGAGAGTTTCAAAAATCTGGCATAGCGGTTAATTCCCTATGGCCAAGATCTACGATTGCGACACAAACCATCAAGGATCATTTTTCTCCTAAAGTATTTGCCGGTAGCAGATGGCCATCGATCATGGCAGATGCGGCTTTTGCATTAGCTTTGCGGAGATCTTGTGAGTGCACGGGACAGTTTTTTACTGATGAAGCTTTGCTTAAAGAGACAGGTGGCGTTGATTTTTCTCATTATGCAGTCGATTCAACCGTTCCTCTCATGCAGGCTTTGTTCATCCCCAAAGAAGACACGATGACTCCCGTATCGCAAGATCTGTTTTTGTTGAATCAGTCTAGACAGCTCTCTTAAGGATTAAGATGGCGACAATCAAGGCGACGATTTTTTTTGAAAAGCGATTTTGGGTAGGCACCTTTGAGCGCACAGATAAAGAAGGATATGCTGTTGCAAGGCACATTTTTGGTGCTGAACCCTCCGATCCTGAGGTCTACGAATTTGTTCTCAATCATTACCATGAACTAAAATTTGGAGAATTAAGGGAAGTCAGCATCCAAATTCACCGGATGAACCCAAAAAGGGTACAGCGAGAGGTTCGCCGCGAAATGGAAAGGATCAAGGAAACAACGAGGCCTTCAACGCTTGCTCAAGATTATATGAGAGAAGAGATCGAGAAGAAAAAGAAAGAAAAAAAGAGGATGAGCAGTGCTGCAAAACAAGCGCGTCAAGAAGAACAATTCTTGATTAAGCAAGAGAAGAAAAAAGAAAAACACCGCGGACACTAATAACCCAACTTGTCCCCCAATGGTGTCAACTTAAAGAAATTTATATAACCCTTCGATAGCAATGCCTTGTTTTTCGTGTATCAACGAACATTTTTCAATGAGATTTATGATGAAAATATTTCAGTTTATTTTTTTTATTTTTTTGAACGTTTCATCCATTTGGGCAAATGAGGATTCAATGTTAAAGAGAAGGTTAGAGGGAAGAGTAGCTCTAGTTACGGGCGGAGCTCAGGGAATAGGTAAAGAAATTGTTCGTATTTTAGTGCGTGAGGGTGCTCATGTAGTGATTGCTGATATTAAAGATGACGAGGGCCAATTGGTCGTTAAAGAAATGGGAAATCACTCTCTTTACATTCATTTGGATGTACGCAGTGAGCCAAGTTGGCAAAGGGCTATGCAGCAAATTATGGATACGTATTCTAAACTCGATATTCTCGTAAATAATGCCGGGATGCATGTGCCCATAGATCCGGAAAATGGTTCTTTGGAGACATGGAAAGAGATTCAGGCTGTCGACATAGAAGGTGTTTTCCTCGGGTGTAAGTACGCTATTCAAACGATGAAAAACACGAGCGAACACGGTTCGATCATCAATATATCCTCGATTGCATGGACAAGAGGAATACCAGGAAATGCCGGTTATTCTGCTTGTAAGGCAGCTGTTACTAATCTTTCGCAATCTGTTGCTGTCTATTGTGGCCAGCAGGGATATAATATTCGGTGTAACTGGATCTCTCCCGGATTTATCCCCACTCCAATGCTTGAGAGAGTCAAACGAGATGAGGCACAAGAGGTCAGGTTTTGTGAATATATAAAAAGCATCCCTATGGGAAAAATGGGAACACCTGAAGACATCGCTAATGGGGTTCTTTTTTTAGCTTCCGATGAATCTAAATACATCACAGGTACAGAATTAAGGATTGATGGGGGTGTCACAGCGTGGACCGGAATCCCCTGGACAAGGAACAATTAGGCAACAAGTTGTTGCTGAGTAAAAAGCTACCTCGGATACTGTTCAACAAACTTGACTATAGTAGAGGGGAGGTCGTGAATGAGGATAGATTCATCTACAAAATCAGCTGCATTTTTATAGGAGTATAGTAAACCTACTTGATTTGAGTCTAGATGTGGGGCTTATTGTATGCTTAAAAATGACATCAACGTTTTCTTGAAGAAGATTTTTGGATAAACCTATTTTTCGTTGAGTGTATTGTTGGTAAGCAATACATTGAAAGATCAATTTTTCAACAAACTTTTACTGGCGCGTGTCTTAATGCGTTCTCTAGTTTTGCTATTAACTGTATTTTGTACGATTTCAGCTGAATCGAGCAATCTTGAGTCTCGACTTTTCTGGAAAACAAGATTTACGGATGAGATTTTTCCTCGAACAGACCCAGAAGTGATGGGATTGATCTATCAAATGCTGAAAGTAATCGATGTATTGTTTACTGAGCATGGAATTTCTTATTGGATTGATGGAGGGACGGCTTTGGGCGCTTTAAGGCATCAAGGATGCATTCCTTGGGATGACGATGCTGATCTTGTTTTTCATATTGAAGATCAAGAAAGAATCCTTAGCTTAAAAGATGAGTTTGCAGCCTATGGCTTTTACTTAAGACAAGATAATATTATTCGATTGTTCCCCTCTGAAGAGAAACAATATCCTTATATCGATCTTGCAGGTTACGTGTTGTGTGACGATAATATTTATCGTTTTGACTTGCTATCAGCACGAATGCAAAGCTATCATTCTTTTTATTGGTTGCCTCAAGAAGTAGAATCTTTAGTGAGAGTGCCTTTCGGTACGCTGATGTTAAATGCTCCTAACGATATGATACGCTATGTTTTTACCGGATATGGAAAAGACTGTCTCACGCATGCAATTTTTAAAAAACATCATGGAGGAACAGTAAATCTAGAAATTAGAGAAAAAGTGCGCATCGTTGACTTTAGTCCTGCAAAGTACAAGATTACCAATTTTAATGTTTTATTAGATTAATTGACGATATGCCCTAGACCCTGATAGCTACCTTCTTTGAGCTTTATTAACCCAAAAATATGATACTCTATAATTTAAAGTCTTAGGATTTGATCAACGGCTTAATAAGCCTCAGTCCTTCTGAGCAACCTTTTAGAATGTCATTAAAAGCGTTTAAGTATTTAAAACTTAAACATCTAAAGTTTAGTGGTTTTTTGGTAGAGGGGATGTGTCGATTTTTTTGTGTTTTTTCGACATATCCGCTTGATATGTCGATGCGTTTAGCTTAATTTGCATGGCGATTCGCCAGATTCGTACAGAAGTGCGGAAACTTCCCGGTACGGCATTG
>DAHVFY010000006.1:24608-40255 GCA_027316765.1 Parachlamydiales bacterium
AAATGAATTATCGCGTAAGAAAATTTATACTCCTCCGGAAGGAGAGGAACGATTGCGACAACTTCTGACCAACTGGCAGAACTATCTTCATCAAAAAGATGATGTTGATCCTCTCATTAAACTTGCTGTTCAACACTGTCAATTTGAGGCTATACATCCCTTTTCCGATGGAAACGGTCGGACAGGACGTATTATCAATTTATTGTATCGGATTTTTAGAGGAGACAAAAAGAGGAAGGGAGAAGTTTTTCCTTAACCACCAATTTCTTAACTTACTTAAACAAAAATGAAGTGTAGAGGAATCAGAACTTTTGATTGGATGATCGTTGAGTTTTCGCGTTAAAGAGTTAATAACCGCTTGAGCAGACGTTCTTGTGAAATCTTGAGTAAACGCCAATTTTGGAGATGGGAGTTATTGTTTTTCACCAATGACTTGAAGGAAATAGCCGCCGGCATATTTGAGTAGGCTTTGAAGTCGCACAGTGATCATCCATCCGTGAAAAGGGTCTCTTATAGTTGCTGTCTGTTTTTGTATAGAAATTTCATCGAGGATAATCACATGTCCGCCAACATCTGGGTGATTGATACTTAGAATTCCGGGGCCGTGGTTATTGAGAGATTGAACTAAAGTTGTTTTTTTTCGATCTAAATAGGAGCACTTACTAGCTAGGCCGGCTTCTTTGAACCACATTTCAGCTAGTTGTTCATTAGCAAGATCAGCGTTAGCAATATCAAAGTAATTGGGAATTTTTCCATGATCAAGAACTAACATTCCCACACAAGTTGGAACGCAACTGCGCAAGGCTTGTTGTAAAATAACATGCTTGCCTTCTCGTGTAATAGAAATCGCTTTTTCAGCTTTTTCGGTTTCTTTTTCAAGGTCAATGCCTCTTTCTTGATGAAATTTTTTTATTATTGCGTCATTTTTTTTTATTTCTTCTTCAATATCAAGACCTTTATCTTGCCACTCTTTTTTAAACTCATCCAAATTATACACAAAAGGTGAGTTAGGAAGGATTTTCATTGGATGGATGCCTAAAATCTCGTCATTTGAAAAACATTTGGCGTTTAAATCGAAACGCTGTTTAACGGGATGTGGTCCGATAGCAGCTTGACGTCGTACGGGTATAAAAAATCCTTCTTTAATTTCTTCTTCACTTAAAGGTTGTATGAGAGTTGGTTTTATGTCGTCAGTAAGGTGATGACGCTTTCGCGACCTGGTTTTACGAGATAAAGCTATCAGGATGACAGATTCAGAGCTGTCTTTGGGGAGAGCATAGTAGCGTTTGTTGTGGTCAGGTAGTGTGATCTCCACTTGCTTTGATTTGTGTAATAATTTGTGATCATAGTTTCTCCAGTCGCTTTTAAAAGCTTCTTTTTGAGCAGTATTGAGGGGATTATAGACAAATTTCACAAAAATAATAGAGGCTTTAACTAAGGCGTATAGTGGGGAGAAAATTGATGCAATCGCATAACATGCGGCAGTGCCTGCCATCCATGCCGAGGTTCCAAGATACTGCAGATGAGGATCAGGTTTTGAGATTCCTAGGATCACGCTAAAAAATCCTAAAGCGCTACTTAAAGACTTTAAAGGAAAGTTTGGTAGTTCTGTAGCGAAGGTCTCAAAAGTAATGGGAACTGCTAAAAAACGGCCGCTAATTGGGTGTTTTTTAGCAATTTCGATTGTGGGGTGCCATATCGCACCATCAATGAGGGAAAGAAAATAGGGTTTATTAGAAATACTTATTCCTGATGTTGATACGCTGTCAAACATTACAACACCTTGTATTGTTTTGTTAATATGTTAATAATTCTATTATGTAATGTTATTAAAAATCAATTGTAAAATTTAAAAATATTATTAATAAGTTTCGAGGCGAGTGTAAAGAGGAAGTTGCAAGCGCATTTATGTAAAAGAAGAGCTGTTAGTCAATATGCTATCAAATCGTCTTGAATCAAGAGCAAATTGATGAGGTAACCAGCTATCTAAAGGAGATTCACGATTCTGAGGCTCTAACGAGCTTTGCGACTGGGAACAAAACAGCCCCTCTTCCTGTGGCAATATCTAATATCTTATCACCCATGGAATAGTTAAAAAAGGGGTGGTTTTTTCTCCATAATCGGGAGAAACTTTGTTATAAATATTTTTAATCCAGGTTTTATGATCTGTCATCGATCCTTTTTGCTGTCAAATTTTTATACGAATATAGTAGACACACTCAATTTTGGTCTGGAAATGGTGGGAAAGTTATTTTTTTGGTTTGCCTATAAAAATAACAGCTGGAAGACTTCGTGGTGTTTGAGCTATTAACCAAGCAGAAATTCGATGATTTCCTTCATAAAGTTTGTATCTTTTTTCGCCATTGGATTTGTCATCCCATAAAACGATGCCATTCAATTCCGAGACTGGAAACTGTTGTTCACTAGGAAAAAGCACTTCTACATTTTTCGAAACCCAATCTAAAGTTAAGTCTGCAACTTTGATTTTTTTCCATCTTGCCTCTTCTCTTGGAGTTTGCCAGAGAGTGTATTTTCCTCTGACGCGATCAAAAGTTGATTCAATCAATTCGACATTTGGGTTTTTATTTTTGGGATCAAGCTCAATTCTATCGGGGAATGCTGGGCGAATGTACTGCGAGAATTGACATTCTGATGACCATTCACTATGAAGCCAGGTTTGTTTAATTTTGCGGGTCGAATTTAATTTTTTAACCGTGGAATTTTGAGGATATTTAGTAAAAGCATCTTCCGTTAAATTTGATATTTCTTCTACTTTAGTAAATTGCGGAATGGAGTCGTTTTTATGTGTAGTTAGTTCAACACTGCTTTCGTTAATTTGATTGGTAGCTTCTTCAACTGGGTCCATAAACACCTCAAAGGCTAAATTTTGATGAAAATTAACATGTTATTTGCATAGAGGAGCATTAATTGTAGCAAAAGATTAAATATAGGTGTACTAGATTTTACTTCTAGGTATTGCATTTCAAGTTGTTAGGCTGGTGATTGAAAGAAGATGAGGGCAGCGTTAAGTTGCTGCCACAAAAATGATGATGAGCCACGGCACTCCAGACCTGTCAGATCGGTGGGGAGGGTTTCACCTGCAAAATAAGCGCGCCGGCTTTGCCAAAATTCCAATTTTTGAATATGCGAGTGAGTTTAATTCTTGTTGGATATTTTAATACTTTCTTTGTGTGCATTTCTGAAGAATTTGGCAATTTCCTTTTTCGTTGCTTTGCCTTGAGCGGTTTTAAGAATGAGTTCTTCATAATCTATGTCAAAGATAATAAATGTCACATCATTTGAAGCAAGAAAGGTTATGCTAATCATGCCAGCTGTTCTTTTATTTCCATCAACGAATGAGTGATTTTGTGTGATATGGAAAAGATATGCAGCTGCTTTGTCGAAAATTGTTCTATACAAATGACGCCCGTCAAATGCAGCCTTGGGTGTTTCCAAAGCTGACTGTAAAAGCCCCAAATTGAGAACCCCTTTTAAGCCCCCATAGTCAGCAATGAGTTGATCATGTATTTCTAATGCGTTTTCTAAGGAAATATAGTGGATCATAGATCGCTTAAGCGTTGCATGAGGTTTTTATATTTTTTATTTAATTTTTCAAAATTTTCTTTTACGACATCTTTTTTGTTATCCTCGATGGATTGAATGACAAGTCCCCCGTTAGGGTTAATTGAAACTTGAAAAAGGGCATCCTCAGCGATCCCCGCAGCTTCAAGCAGGGCTTTATCTACGACAATTGCACGGCTATTTCCGTGCTTGATTAGGCGTTTTATCATATATCCTCTTATTGAGTCCGTAGTCACAACGGTAGCACAAAATGTGTTTTTTTATACGTGATTCGACGTATTTTGTACGCATTTTGGCGTATTTAATTGAAGATTAGCAGGTTGAGCCTGTAATTCATTTCGAGTCTGATTATCGGCAAAAAAAAGATCCCGCTTTTGCGAGGTTTTTTATTTGGCAGGCAATTGGACGTAATCAGAACGTGCGACACGAGGTCGCTAGAGAGAATTGTCTCTTTTATGAGACCACTCTTACTGCGGAGTGAATCTAAGGTCCTGAATAAAGCAGCGGACCTGATAATATAGCAAAGTACTCTATAGTAGCTCCTGCTCCGCAATCATCCTGGTTTTTCATTGACTGACTGGCAAAATAAGAGGCTTCTTCAATGAATTTTAGTTCATCAAGAAAGAGTTTATAAACAGAATCAATCATGAAATTTCTCATTTTGAAGGAGGATCATACTATAAGCAAGAAATGGCAAAAATGCAATACCATATTGGCATTACTTGTGATTGACAAGCACCGAAGAAAAAGACTTAAAGGGTCATGGACTGAAGAGAGCAAGCGGGGAACAAGGACACGGAGTGCTTTGTTTCCGACATGTCTATTTTGGGCTCTGTAATCTCAATTTTATGAACTCATGAGAGTTTTAGAAGAACTCTATTAAACTTGTCTGCTTACGAAATGTTACTGGAAATGAGCGCCTAGGAATAGCTTTAACGTTTTATGATTAAAGAAGGATCATATTTTTTGGGACGTCTAACAGATATGCGACCTGATGCATCGCTCACAATTTCGGGAAGAAGGCAGGATCGAAGATGAGCAAGTGTGATTTTGGCTTTGTTGGATGAAACCTGAATTAATTCATTACATTCTCGAGTAAAAGGTGGAATCAAAATTGTGATTTTTTTGTTGGGAAATCGTTCTAATACTTTGCGGATGGAAGGAACTTGATCAGAATCATTTGTTACCAATATGGCTCGATCATAAGCATCCTGATAGGCAAGATCAATCAACGCAAGAGCAATATTTACATCGGTTTCTTTTTCTTCATGCCCTATGTACTGGGAAGAGCATTTTGGACAGTTCCGATTTTTCTGTTTAAATTGTCCCAAAATTGTCTTCACTCCACGAAGTTTCAAGGCGTGGAGGTAAGTTTTTTGCCTAATTTGAGAATTTTCATTGCGATGTAAGGCAATTGTAGAGAAATAGAGGACCTGTACTAATTCTTCTTTTATGGGATGGAGAAATTCTTGTGCGAGCTTTCTTAGATCAAGCCACTTGAGCTCTTGATCATTCAAATTAAGAACGGCATGATATAAATTAAACCCATCAACGATAAAAATTGCTCGATCGCGCTTCATTTAATCCTACAAAAAAAAACCACAGGTATCAGCCTGTGGTGTTCGCTCGGCAACTTGGTAGTTACCTAACGGGATTATATCTCGATCCTACAAGCAATGCTTATTTTTTATCAACTCACAGATGTAAGTCGTTAATTCAATGATTTTATTATAGGTTTTTCATTTTTGTAAATTGAATTTTTTATTGGTAAAAAAATCTCACTTTGGGAAAGACTTAAGAGAGCCTCAGACTGAAGATGATAAGGGGATCGGACTCCTTCCTGGCGGGCGGCGAGAGACATCGCTTTAAGCGATGTCGCGCTGTCCCGTCCCGAAAGCCGATTCGCCACGAGTACGCGGCTTCACTTCATCGAGCAAAAAAAGACCTCGCAAAAGCGAGGTCTTTTTTTGCAGGCAATTGGAACAGAGGATCATTCTGATTAACTTGTTTAATCAATAATCATATCTTTTATAGGCAATCGTTCCCCTAAGGTCATCAAAATGAAAAAAGTGTACTTTATAAAGACAACGAGAGTCATCAGGAAGTTTAATGATCTCATCTTTCCGCCTTAATTTTCTTTCCGACCACCGAATCTGAAGCTCACTCTCACAAGTCGCTCTTTTTGCAGTTTCTAAAGGATTGTTTAAAAATTTTACAGCGACATAAGCAGTTGAGGCTAAAGCATAAATTGGAGCGAAGAGTGAAGCAAGTGCACAGAAAAGAGAACCTGCTGTGAATATTCCTGCTAAAAGAATTCCTTCAATTCCTCCTGAACGTGCTGCGTTAAAAGCGTCTTGAAGACATCTGAGAGAAGAGAATGGTAAATCTAATAATGTTGATACGAAAGTTTCAAAAGCGATAGGGGCTACTAAGAACCGGCCCGCAATTGCGTGATTCTTAACAATATTAATAGCAGGAGCCCATGTAGCCCTATCCAGTCTTGCAAGGATAGCGGGTTGACTACCAGCCAATACCTTATGGTTTTGTTCCGCACTAAGTGATCTCATAATTGTCCCTTTTTTATCTTGATTAAATTTTAACATTAGGAAGCGTAGAACGTCAATATTTAATAAAGAGTTATACAGAAATAAACTCCAACTTTTGAATTCATTTCGGTATAAGCAAATAATTAAAAATTTAATATTACAACTTAAAATAATAAGAGAGAAATAACAACAAATAAATGTTAAAGTTTTAAAAATAGGATTCAAGACAAATTAAGACTTAGAAACTCGATGAGAAATGCCAAACTGTTAAATTCCTTGACCAGACAAAAAAACTTCTCCGCACTGGGGAGAAGTTTTACTTTGCCGATGATCGGACGTAATCAGAACTTTTGATTGGAAAACGCTTGAGGGAAAGCTGAAGAGTTTTAGAATTTCCTTTAGAAAAATTAAATAGTTGGAATAGCATTACGGTCTAAATTTGACAGTTGAATTCAAGGAGTGATTCATGCCGACAATTTCAGAGTTTTTTGGTATTCTAATTCTGATGTATTATAGCGATCATGCTCCACCTCATTTTCATGCGAGATATGGGGATGATGAGGTGTTAATCCAGATTTTGCCTCTTGGGGTCTTAAGGGGAAGGCTAATGCCGCGGGCTCTGAGCCTGGTAATGGAGTGGGCTCAAATGAATCAAGATCTTTTACTCAAAGAGTGGGACAATGCTGCGAATCACAAAAAGCTACAAAAAATACCACCTCTCCAATAAATATGGAGATATGGATTTCAAAAGAGTAAAAATTGTCGCTTGCAGAGCGCTTCCAAATTATTGTGTATGGATACGTTTTGATGATGGCTTGGAAGGTAATGTCGATTTAAGCGATCTTGTTGGCAAAGGTGTCTTTGAAGCATGGGAGTCGGTTGAGTTCTTTAATCAAGTGTATGTCGATCCTAAGACGGATACTTTGGCTTGGGGGGATGAAATTGACCTGGATCCTTACGTTTTGAGGGATAAGCTCTCTGAAAATTAGGTCTGGTTTTTTGTTAATGATTAAAGTCTTTCGAATAGTTTTTGTTAAATTATTTGGTTAAATATACTGATGATCGGACTCCTTTCTGGCGGGCGAAAAAACATCGCTTACGGCGATGGTTTTTTGTCCCGTCCCGAAAGCCGGTTCGTCACGAGTACGTGACTTCACGGTCAGAGTCCGAACGCGAGTCACGCAGGTGACTCGCTTCATCGGGCAAAAAAAAAGCTTCCCGGAAGGGAAGCTTTTTGTTTTGCAGGCAATCGGACGTAATCAGAACTTTTGATTGGAAGGGGTTGAAGGAAACGCTGAAAGGTTTTTTAGGCTAATTCTCGATGAGGAGGGATACGTAATTTTGTAATTTTACTGTATCGGATAAGTTGGGGTAGTGAATGTCTGGGGTATGAGGAACGTTGTGACCACGTGGACGATTCCTATAGACTTTGATGGGAAATGCTAGTTTTCCTTTGCTACTTGGGAGGGAAATTACCCTTACTTCCATATATACACTATCAGCTTTTGTGGTTTCGCCTACGAGGATCAGATCTGATTTCATGACTTTAAGTTGATCTAGAAAGTCAAGAGTGGCGCTTCCACACTGTTTGTCAATGATTGCGATCACCTTGCCATTAACAGGATTTACAGCATCTACCACTGGAGGGGCTTTTGCGTCTGTTGTTTTTTCAGAGTAATAAAGTGCACCGCTCAAAAAAGCGGTGTTTATGCCTTCATAGATTTTTTCTGCCCATTTTACGGCTGGATGATTTTCTCCAAAATGCATTTTCATTGATGAGATGAAATTTTTCACGTGTTCTACATTTTCCTGACTTGCACGCCAATCAACAGATTGGTTCCAGTTTAATTTTGTCAAACATTGCTCAGCGTAGGTCTTACCAAAAAGAGCCTCTAATAAGGTTTCCCCCCAGGCAGAATTTCCGCCGCCATTTCCTCGGAGGTCAAATATGACGGATTGTTCGCGAAACATCGGAAGTGCATTGATGATTTGATTTAGGGCTTCTATTTGATCATCAGGGGGCTGAAATGAGGGAATAGTTATCCATTGACATCCCCTTTTTAGTTCTTGAATGCTAAATAATGAGATTTGGTGTGATCGGCTTGGTGATTCATTTTGAATTAGGTTGTAGCCCACTCCAAGATGATTGTCTTGGAAATGGTCACCAAATTTTTGTAAAATTTTTGCTTTTTCTTTTTCGAAACTGGTAGAGGCTAGAGCCTTTTGAGCTATTGTGAAATTTTCCTTCATTTCCGTTAAAAACAATGGGTCAAGTTGGTTGTATACACCTGGATGATTCTCTAGCAATGTTTGATAGATAAATTCGAGATCTTGCAGAAAAGGGTCTGATCTTTTTGAAAAATCTGGCGGTTCTGAGTTAATCGGATAAAAATGAATTCCTGAAGACATAAAACTCTTTTTAATTTAAAAGATGTCTTGATTCTATATTAAAATGTGTTTTTTGTAAATGTTTGTATTGTTTGTAATAAATTCTTTAAATTGTTTTTAACAATTTAAGTTGTTATTGTTTCATGACAAAGGATAAGGTATGCTTGTAAAATTAAATATCTTTTTTATTTTATTTTTTGGCTCGATGGCTTGTGCTTTTGAACCTCTCAATGCTTTGCATATTGTCGAGGATATGCAAAAACAACTAGGAGACCTTGATGAAAATAGGACTTTTTCTTTTGTTGATCTTGGACTAGCTAAGCAAGATTTAGAGTTGATTAATGGATTTAAGGTTGAATCTTCCGCTCAATATAATTGCTTTGGAAATCTAGGTCTTCTTCAAGATGAATTGCCTGTTTTTTTACGCCGCATCGGAACTAACGATGAACAATTAATTCAAAAAATAACACAAATTATATTTGAGGTTGCTTCTCGTGTTAGGCTGGCATCTGATAAAGAAACTGCCTGGGTTTGCGTTCGGGCATCTACTTCTAGCCCGATGTTTGATATGTCCCGGTGGCACTGGGATGGTTATTACTACTTTCCCTATTCAGGATTTGCCTTCAAATTTGCAATGGTTTTGAAAGGAAACCCTACTTTGTTTTGTCAAGTGACAAACGATTTAAGAAAAACCGTTCAAATTCATTTCAATGACAGAGAATTTTTGAGCAATTTGTTAGATAAAAGTTTTATAGAATCACCACATATGGGCCAGGGTGCTTTCTTTATTGTGGGAGATAAGAATAGTGCAGCTGTCCATTCAGAGCCAAAGATGGACGGTGAGCGACTTTTTCTTTCTGTGTTACCGGGTAATGAAAATGAAATTAGCGAGTTAAAAGCTCGTTGGAATTCATAATTATTTAAAATAATAATGATTATGTTTTGTAATTGTTCAGCGGGTCTAGCAAGATCCACTAAACACGGTGGGGCCTGGTGAGCCTGGTTTTGTCTGAATTTGGACGAAAGGCGTGTTTCAACTTCTTGCTACACTCACTTGGGAAAAAAAGAAGGACGGACGGAAAAGATTGAAGGGCTGTAGACTGAAAAGAGTAAGGTGATCGGACTCCTGTCAAGAAAAGGGAAAAACATTGCGAACATTGAGAGAAGAGGTGTTTCTTTTAAAAGAGCTTCTTTATAGGCGGGGGGGATGCGTCGCTTTCTGTTGTTGTAAGAAATGCTGTTCTGAGTTGTGCAGCGCAAGCGCCCAGGAGAAAAGTTGCTGCGGACGATTTTCCATTCATAATCCCACCGGCAGCAATTAATGGAGTTTTTACTTTTTCTCTAGTTAACATAAGAAGAGTAGCCAGACTATAAAGAGGATCATAGGAAGAAAAATTGCCACGGTGTCCTCCTGCTTCTTGCCCCTGACACACGATAGCATCTACTCCGACTTTTTCAAGCTGCTCAGCTTCTTCAGGTGTAGTTGCTGTACCACATACCAAGATATTTTGTTGCTTGAAAAGCTCAATCAGCGATGGCGATGGAATTCCGAAAGTAAAACTGAAAATAGGAATGTTTTCTTCTAGGATCACTTGCACCTGTTTGTCAAAAGAAGGGGGAGAGAATGAGCTAATTTCAAAAGGTGTGTCGGACAGCTCTTGCCACAAGGTTGCCAAAAGCTCTTTCATGGGAGAGAGGTCGTACTCAAGATTGGTTTTTTCAGGGATAAACAAGTTAATATTGAAAGGTTTGTTGGTGAGAGATTTAATTTTTTTGATTGCACTACGGAGCTCATGAGGTGTCATGTAACCTGCCCCCAATGAACCAAGCGCTCCTGCATTTGAAACCGTGGCAACTAATTCCGGTGTTGTAATGCCTCCTGCCAATGGAGCCTGAGTAATCGGGGGTCTTAAGTTAAAAATCCCTATCATTTTCCCTGAAATTTTTTGATCCCATTTTCGATAAAATCATAAGTTCTTGTAAAAAGAGAACGTTCCTCAGGAAGTTTGGAGAAGTAGATTTTTTCATTTCGAAAATCGATAAAAATAAGATGACTTTCAATAAATTCCATGCCAAGAATTGCGTCTAGTCCCAAAGGTGATTTTATTTTCACAAATTCTACGGGCCCGAATTCTTCTCCATTGATTTGAAATGCATTTGTCTTCCAAATGTCTTTTACATCATAAACCAGTAGATCCTCATTCTGAGGATTAAACTCTGGAGGTTTGCCATGTAAATTATTGAAATCGATCAACATATGATTTTGATCTACACTGTCAAAGTCTTTGTTTAAAACATTCCAGGTACAGCCTGAGTCTAACATGCATCGCAAAGGACCAGCTTCTGTCATCACTTCGAAATCAATGGTACCTCGATCAAGTAAAAGAGGGACTTCTACAAAAGAATTTATAGGATAACCTTGCTCCTTCAAGGTATTTAGACTATCACAAATCACCATAGCGAAATGGTCGCAATCAAGAAATAAATTAAAAGGTTTGAAAACACACCGACCTATTCTTCCCAAATGATCTTCCTTTATTTCTTGTTTTCCCTCTTGTAATACTCCATCTTTTACAAACTCCTCATTTTTTTCCTCAGCTCGCATTGGAAATATTTTCACCTTTCCAACTCTAATTTCAGGTAATTCATAAACATCCGATTCATAGCTTCTTCCCCTCGCACCAAAAAAGTGTTCTTTGTGAATAAAATTCTTATTCCTCAAAGACTCGATGACTTCTTTAGGAAGAATAATTCCGCTATCTGATCCTAGATCAACCTTACATGAGATTGTTTTATCTTCGATTTGCACCTCAATCTGAGGAATATTTCCCTGAGAAAATTGAACGATTTTCAACGGAATACAGTAGTGATTTTTGTTCCAAAATTCTGAAAGCCCTGACAGCTTTTTATATTTTGGAGAATAAAGAAAAAAACAAGCGATAACACTTGTTAGAATTAATATTAGCAATAACCGATATTTAGTCTTCATGGCCAGCACGAGCATTCCAAGTACCCTCACCTTTGTCATTTTGTTTTATATCGGCTTCAAAATAATTTCCATGACCGTCATAAGCTTCAAAATTGATACCAGCCTCCCAGCTTGGTCCATCCCTACCTCCAAACTTTCCTCCAACTTCTATTTCTGCACTATATCCCCCTCTATCATCATCTTTTCCGCCTCCATCTCTATTCCTGATAGGTAAAATCTGAAAAGTTTCATTAGCTAAAAGGCCCGCTCGATATAGAGATCTTAATGGTGAATATTGCTGATGTATGATCGTCAAAGTACACGGCAAGTCAGCTAAAATAATACAGGACTTGGCCTTATCATCATTTTCTACATTTGAATTAATTATCTGTGTTAGTGAATCGCCTAAATAAATTCTGGCATGATGGGTATTTGCTCCATGTATAAAAAAATCCAACATTTCTAGCGACCCATCATTGTCTCGTGTAATTTTTGTAATTGCTGCTTGCGAAAGGGAATACTTACTGACAACTAATGAGTCTTTTCCTACCGTTGGAACATGAATAAAGTGTGCGTAATTTTTTTCTAACATTTCAAGTAAATACATCGCTTGTTCTGTAGATATATTGGTTAAATGAATAACATCAAAATCGCTATAAAAAATATCCGTCATAATCTCATCGATATTTGTTGTAGATGAAAGATCTAGATCAAGAATGGTTATATCAGTAAAAAATGTCTGTTTTTCTCGAGCAGAACTACGTAAATATACAGGTCGCTCCTTTAAATTTTCTTTTGCGTACAACGCAAGACAGTGTTGAAAGGGTGACCCAGTTTCATCAGCAATAACATGTAATTCTTCGTCATTTGGAGAAATAGCGAAAATCGTGTTCATTGCAAACAAACATGAAAAAATTGCGCGTGCTTTCATGTAACCTCCTGAATTAAACTTTCTAGTCATGCTAGCAATGCTTAAATAATCTTGCAAAGTACAAAATTTGTGTCCGTCCAACTTTAGGGACAGTCGCGAGATAGGTTAGTTATTGATCATGTTGTCGGTTTGATATTTTAGATGATTTTTGATTCCTAACTTATCATGAATCAGATTCGCTAATGATGAGCCGCCGGCAAGACCTCGGCGCCCCTTCCTTAGTGCAGCATCGACCGCAAGCCAGGTTTCTCCTTGGTGGTCATTTATAGCAAACTCGATAACTTTGTTTTTCGCAGTGGGTTTGATGTTGTATTTTGAGTAATACTTTTGTGCCCAATCGAGAATAAGTTCTAGATTGAGGTCTGGAGGATGTGTACGTCTTTTTATGTCTAATTTTTTTTGGATAAATTGAGCTAATGAAGAAATGTGAAGCCCTCTTTTACCTCTTTTAAAAGAAGAATCAATTTCTGACCAGGTGGTACCTCTGTAATTTCTCTCCGCAAATTCAACTATACCACTTGTTTTAGTAGGTTTCTTTTTATATTTTACAAAGTATTGTCCGATCCAATCTAAAATTTGATCTTCAGTAAATGAAGGAGGAATATTGCGATTTCTAATACCGAGTTTTTTTTCAATAAATTGAGCTAGAGATGAACCTTTAGGCAATCCACGACCCCCTTTCCAAAGAAAAAAATTTACAGAATGCCAAGTTATGTTTTTATATTCACTTCTAGCAAATTCAATGATCCCATCATTTTGAGTAGGTTTACGGTTATATTTTTTTATAAAAGCGTTAATCCATTGAAGAATAATAGATACTGAAATGGGTGGAAGGGAATAATGATTTGAAATTCCAAACTCTTTTTGAATGAATTGGGCAAGAGATAAGCCTTTAGCAAGCCCTCTAGTGCCTTTTGACATAGCATTTGCAACTGATGCCCAGGATATACCTTTAAATTCATTTTCAGCAAACTCAACGATTCCATTCTTTACGGTTGGTTTTTTTTTATGTTTTGTGATGTGTTGGTGAATCCAATTTCGTATCATGTCTAAAGAAAGATTAGGTGGGGTACAATAACCTCTGATCCCAAATTGTTTTTCAATTATCTTTGTTAAAGATGAGCCTTTTGGCATGCCACGCATGCCATTCATTAAAGAGTCGTTAATTTTTCCCCAAGTTTCACCAGCATACTCATCTAGAGCAAATTCAATAACGCCATCTGCAATAATGGGTTTTCGTTTGTATTTATCTATAAATTGCTGTATCCATTCACAGATTTTATTTTCTGTTAGTAGCGGTATATTAGCTCTGTTTTTTATTCCAAATTCTTTTTCCACGAGTTGCGCTAATGAGGAACCACCTGGAAGGCCTCTTCCGCCTTTCCAAAGGACCGCATTGATAGCTGACCATGTTATGTTTTTGTATTCACTTCCAGCAAATTCAATAACTCCACTTGTTTGTTTCGGCTTTTTACCATGGCAAGCCAAATATTGCCTTATCCAATCAATAATCATCGGAGTTGAAAGCACGAGATGATTTGCTTCAATAGCATTTCGTAATTCTTGAAATGTGCTAGGACCACATGCCCCGCTTGTAAATCTGAGCAAGCCTCCAAGAGGGTGGGTTCCTTGGATAATGGAAATGTCAATATTTCTGACGTCGATTCCATGGATTGGTAAAGATGGTTTTATCAATGCCATATAGAGCGTTTCAGTAACTGTTGTCGAAAGGTCATTATCAACATTGAACTGCTGCTCTAAAATATGAGGGAACTTTTCTTGAAAATTTATATATGCTATTGCAGGATCTTGATTTTCTTCCTTTGCTAGAAACTGCACAGCCTCTTCCATAATAGACGTCAAAGTGGATGCGTCTTGAACTAGCTCGTGGAGTCGAGGTTTTGTTGTTTTTGAAACTGTCTTTTCAGCAGGATGTAATTTCTTGTCTCGAGGGATATCAATTGTTATTGGGCTAATTATATCTTCAAGAATCAATGAAGCTAAAAATGTTTTTATGTAATCATTTAAATTCTCTTTAAAGTGTTCGCTATTCTGATCTAATGCGAATGGTAAAAGGTGAAATACCTCCACATGTTCTTTTCCTTCAACATCTCGAAATAAACGCCCGACCATTTGAATCATTTCGCCTAATGAGGATCTTGTGCCTACAATAATGCTTCGATTAGCATAAATCCAATCTGTTCCTTCTTTAAACATTCCTACGGCAATAATCGCATCGAGAGCTGTTCGGTCTGTTTTAAGTTTACCACTATTAATAAAATTTTTCTGCTCATCTCGATTAGTTGTATTTACCAGGTCTAGAATTTTGAAATCTGTATTTTCGCTAACTAAAACAATGAGTCCATCGGGTGTACGAAAGCTTTCCTTTCCATAAATTTTCTGGTATTCGTTAAGAATGTTCTCTACTTCTCTGAACTTCCCTAAAGAATGTCGAGACACTGGGTGCGGAATGTGGATTATATCTCTGACCCTGATTGCTACCAAACTTGTTGATATTTTTCTTTAGTGTGCCAAGATGCAAAAGATCGATTTGAAGGACAAGGGTAATCCCTTGCCGAAAATCGATCTTTTGTAGATTGGTACACCAAAGGAAAATATCGACAATAAGTTTTATAATGCTCCGGAAAAGGAGCTTTTTATGGAAACCTATGCAGCAACTGTCTATGTAATCAGCGAAGAAATTCTTAGAATTTTAGGAATTATTGACCATCCACAATCATCGATGTCCAATGCAGAAATTATGACTTTCGCTATCCTTTCAGCAAAATATTTTACAAGCAATCACAAGATGACAAGATACATATGTAAAAGGCTGCGTCTTTTTAAAGTCATTTTAAGCAATAGTCGAATTAACCGTCGAATACATGAAATTCCCTGGAATTGCTGGCATGCTGTATTTCGTTTTCTTGCTTTGTTTTTTAAACAAACTGCTAACGATAAAATCTTTGCAATAGATAGTTTCCCAGTAGCGTGCTGTCAAAAAAATCGAATCGACAAGAGGAAATTTTTTCTAAAACGGGAATATTTAGGCTACGCCGCCTCCAAAAAAAGTTATTTTTGTGGAATAAAAGTCCATATGATCGTCACGGGAGATGGGAAACCAGTTGAAATGCATTTTCAGCCAGGAGCTCAAAGCGATTTAAATGTTCTTTGGAAAATGGAATTAGATATTCCCATTGGTTCAGAACTATACGCAGATGGAGCTTATAAC
>DAHVFY010000070.1 GCA_027316765.1 Parachlamydiales bacterium
ATTAACTTCAATAAAAAAATCAAAACTCATTCCACATGTGTAGCGCTATAGGGAAAATAGGTCACAATTCGGGGTTCTATTTAAAACTGGATCAAAGATTGGGGCAAGGTCAGAGACAACTTTTCAAGTCTCATGGGCAAGGTCAAACTGAATATATGGAGAAAATTATGAGAACAAGATTTTTTTTGGTAGGCTTTTTGTTTTTATTGACAGGTGCTATGGCTGTCGATGCAACGTGTACTGGTTGTCAACGTGAAGAAGTAGCTATTCCTCAAAAAACGTATCTTCAAGATCAACAAATTGTTTTTTTTCAGTCCAAAATTTACGTGAATATTGAAGGTATTGCTTTTGAAGTGCCAGCAATTTATTCAGATGAAGATGGATATTATATTTTGACAGGGCAGCCACGGGGACGTTGCGAACCTTATGAGTGGAAGTGTGGAAATTGTGGTACATGTAATGAGTTTTCTTATTATTATTGTAGAAAATGTAAGAGAGAGATGGAGTGAAAGTTTCAAAAGCTGGAATTTTGATTTCATGGTTTGTGCTTACTGTGGTGGTCATTTGTTTTGTTTGGAATTTCTCGCTACGAGGGGATTCCATTAATAACACTTTACGAAAAATGAGCGCCGCAGAGAGATTCTTTTTGGATTATTTTTTTCGAGAGCTTTTACTTAAAGAAGGTGGAGCGTATGTGCTCAGTGGCACAAAACCCGCGGCTTTAGGTGATTTTTTTTCTCCGAAGCTAGATCAAATACTTTTCTATGGCAATCGTTTTTTTAAAAAAGAGGTTATTCTAAAAAAAGGATATGATACATGGAACAAATATCGAAATTTTTTTCCTATGACTCGATACGTTATCGTATGTAATAGCGACAAAAACGGAGAACTATTTCACGTTATTTTTATCAACAGAGAAAGATTTTGTAGAGAAATTATGGGGAATATTGAAGATTTCAAAAACGTTTTGGGTTCGAATATAACACCTGAATCTGTTTTGAAAAAAATTATTGAGGACAGTAAGTCTTGTTATGAAGTTTTAGATTATCATTCTGGTCTTGAGGGTGTCATATTGGGATTTGGTAAGCACAATGCATGGCTTTTCCACCGTCGAGATCTTTTGAGTAATAGAAATGGTGATTATCGATTAGTGCCAAAAAAACATGAATTGATTGAAAAAGAGCTGAATATAATTAATGAAAAGTTTGAGTCTCCTTACCAAATGAAGAGTAAATTGCTTTTTGCTACCATGCCCTGTTTTTTTTATGACTCACAACACGCTGAAACTGCAGAGCTTAATGAGAAATATTCTCAGGATAGGAAAGAATTTACTCGTTTATGTCGAACTGGAAACTTTTTAGAAATTGTTCTTAGAAAATTGACCTCCTAATGCCAGATTTGGCTTTAAAAGATCATTGTATTATTTTTTTTTGATGATCACTCCAAAAGCCTTCACCAAGATATTAAGCCTTGCTAACTTGCAAGATTTCTTGGGTGCCTTTCAAGTGGAAGGGGTATATCTTTGTAAAGCTTCTTTTTCTAGACGTACCTGGATGAGATTATTTTTTAGTATGCCGCCTATTTTTTGATAGAACTCAATTGCAGAATCGTTCCAGGCAAGAACGTGCCATTCTAAACGACAGCAATCTTTTTGCAGGGCGTATGTGGCTAGTTGTTTTAGAAAATGCTTTCCGATTCCCATTCCTCTACATTCTTGCCTTACATATAGGTCTTCGAGGTAAAGAATGGGTCGTCCCTGATTAGCAGAAAAACCATAGTAATATAGAGCATAACCGACTACTTGATTTTTAAATTCTGCAAATTCGGTGAAAAAATAAGAATTATCACTAAATCCAAAATGACGCAAATTTTCTTTTGTTACGGGTAATGTCTTTACGTCGTGCCCTTCATACTGAGCAAGCTCACAAATGAGCTTGTACAAGATATTTTCTTCATCTTTTCGGGCAGGTCTTATAAAAAATTCTACATTATTTTTAGACAACAGGACCTCCCTAGAAAATCTTTTATAACACCTTCTGTTTTTAAACAAAAAACAAAACTCCATCAGCGCTGAGAAAACAAAAATGAATAGCTTGTATAATTAAATTCTGTCTTTCGGGCACGGGCACGGGCAGGGGCACGGGCAGGGGCGGGAGTGGGGAATTTAGGTAGAGCAGCTTGGATCTAGAGATGAGCTAAAGTAGTGAATGGTGGAGCGTAGGCCTGCGTCTAGGTGGGTTGTGGGGGTCCAATTGAGGGTGCTCTGGGCGAGGGAGATATCAGGTTTGCGCTTGCGGGGATCGTCGCTTGGGAGTGGTTTAAAGGATAACGAGGAGGAGGAAGCTGTGAGCGAGAGGATGCGTTCAGCAAGTTCGATGATGGAGAATTCTGTTGGGTTGCCTAAGTTGATGGGACCTGTTACGTCATCTTGAGTTGCCATAAGAAGAATGAGGCCTTCGATGAGGTCGTCGACGTAGCAGAAAGAGCGGGTTTGCAATCCTTGTCCGTAGATAGTGATGGGTTCGTTTTGTAGAGCTTGTACGATGAAATTGGAGACGACTCTTCCATCGTTTGGAAGCATGCGAGGGCCATAAGTATTGAAGATACGCGCTATTTTGATTTTGATTCCATATTGTCTGTGATAATCAAAAAATAGAGTTTCTGCACATCGTTTTCCTTCGTCATAGCAGGATCTGTATCCGATTGGGTTGACATTGCCCCAATAAAGTTCTTGTTGAGGGTGAATTTCAGGATCGCCATACACTTCACTGGTAGAGGCTTGTAGTACTTTGGCATGGTATTTGCGTGCGAGATCAAGTACATGCATGGCGCCAAAGATGTTTGTTTTTGTTGTTTGTACGGGACAGGCTTGGTAGTGGATGGGAGATGCGGGGCAGCCGAGATTATAAATTTCATCGACTTCGATATCAAAGGGCAGGCAGATATCGTGCTCTATGAAACGAAAATTAGGAAAAGAAGAAAGCGATTCTATGTTTTTTTTCGTGCCTGTATAAAAATTATCTAGACATGTCACTTCGTGCCCCATTTTAAGAAGCTTTTCGCATAAATGAGAGCCCAAAAATCCGGCTCCTCCTGTTACTAAAATGCGTTTTTCTTTTACCATGTGCGACGTATCAGATAGTAAGTGGTCTGGAAAAATAGTGCAATAAGTCCTGCGATACATCCAAAAAGAAATAGATGAGGATGTTTGGGTTTTAATGGGGAGTAGGCGATATCAAGTGGTTTTGATTCTACTTGAAAAAGAAGTTGTTGCATGATTTTAGATTCCGTCAGCTGTGTCATCGCGCTCATGATATTCATGTTCATTTTCTTTTTGAATTTGAATTCATTTTCAAGTAGCCATTTATCGGGAAAATCTGAAATCTGTTCGCGAAATGCTTGGAGCTGTTCTAGCAGTTCAGATTCTTCTTTTGTAAGAAGATCTAGAGTCGAGGTGCGCAAACTAAGGAGTTTTTCTTCTAAAACTTTTGCGCGTAATTTTTCAAGGTTGCTCATCTCATGAAGATGTTGTGCGAGAAATCTTTTTTGTGCTCTTAACATATCATGTGCGCGTTCTTGTTCTTTTTCACTTCTATTTGTTGTATCGCGTAATGAGAGTGCAAGATCGCTTGCTTTGCGAATCAATTCTTGGCTAACGGGATCTGTCAATGTGCTGCTAAGGGAGGTAACTTCAAATAAAGGGTCTCCAATTTGTTCTGAGAGATAGGTCAATTGTTTCAATTGAATCTGAAGAGTATCTAGTTCTTGTGTGTATTTGATGTAGAGATCTTGAGCTGTTTCTTTGTTGAGAGCATGGAAGGAGCCTAAAAATGCTGTGCGAGAGGATGCTAGCTGTATGTTAGAAGGAGAATCTGTTTCTTTTTTCTCGTAACGTTTTTTTTCAAGTGCAATCGCAGAAAGTTTTGTTAAATATTCATTTTCTATAGGAACTGCGATGAGTTCCATTTGGCTTGTAAGTCCTATCACGCCATTTTTTTTTAAGTTAGCTTTTAAATAACGTGTGTAGTCTTGCAGGGTGTGTTTAAATTCTGCGTTTAAATGGGCCTGTCTTTTTTCTAAAAAGGTGAGTTGGCTTTTTGCACTGTCTTCATTTTCTTGGTTTAAATATTTTTGATAAGTTGCCATGAGCGTGTCTAAGAAAACGGTTGATAGTTCTCGAGATTCGTGCTTGAAGGCAAGGGTTAAGAAGCGAGGGTTGATTTTGTTTGGTTTAATTTCTAAGGAGGAGAGAATGCGTTTTATGGTTTCTTCTTTTGGTAGTAGTCTCATTGAATATTTTTTTCCAATGAGGAGATTTTTCGGGGCTTTTTTTAGGACAAAAGAAAAATCCGGGGATTGCGTTATAGTGCCTAAAATGGAATGAGAGAGGGAATTTCCTTGCGCATCTAGGACTTCGAAATGTTTAAAGTCAGAGAAAATAAGAAAAAAATTGAGGGGAATTTCTCCTTCATAGTGTGTATTTTGAAATAAAAAATGTTCTCCAAAAGTTGGTGTGTTACCAAATTCGCGTAAAAAATTACAGAGCGCTCTTGACGAGAATTTTTTTATAAGTTCGCCGCTTGCTATCACTTGCAGCCCTAATTCTTCAATGGTCTGCCCTAAAAGGCGCCTTGAAAACATAAGGGGGATTGCATCTGTTTTATCACTATCGAGTTGCAAATTTTTAAATAAACCTTTTAGTCCTTGAATATCGTTTCCCTTTGATGTGGACTGGATAAAAGTGGATTCTGCATGGTATTGAGGGGGGCGAAGAAGGAGACCAAAAAATGCGAGAAGAGCAAAAAGAGAAGCTCTTAAGACAATTTTACGTTTGTGTTTTTTGAATACATTAGCGACATCGGTAACTTTAATGAAAATGAGGTCGTTAGAATATGGGGAAGGGTTCATGGGACGGTCAAGCCAACTCCTTTCAGCCCCTTCGTTGCAAGATCGATGCCGATGAGAGTAGGTAGGATTTGGTTTACAAAACGGTTCCATTCTGTAATAGGAGTTGCTGCAACGTAGACGATATCTCCGGGGATTAGTAGCATGCTGTCGCTTGGCAGGTGGACAACATGCTGCCAGTGGAGTGTATAAATTTTAGGATGTTGAATGTTTCCTCGAATCACTTGGATGTAAGAGCGATCTCCCGTGTCCGCGATGCCTCCTGCGGCAGCAAGTGCGTGTCGTAACGTCATAAATCCGTTGGGTACATCGACAAGTTTTTCTTCTCCGACCTCCCCAAGGACCATGAGTGTTGATGCGGAGGGGTCTGCGATATAGATCTTATCTCCTCCGTGCATGACAATGTTTTGGCTCATATCGCCATTTTTGATCAGCTTAAAGAGATCAACAGGCAGCATAATTCCATCGCGTACGACATAGCTTTTGAAGAGATTTGCATTTGTTGGCACTTTGGCCATTGCAAGGGTTTCAAACAGGCGGATTCTGCCATCAACGGGAATTGTAGATGCTTCAACAAGTCCTGCAAGCTCGACTTTGCGCTCGATTCGATCTTTATAAGCGATGAAGACTTCTATATCTTTGATTTGTTCTCTATATTTTTTTTGGATTTTGAGCCGTGCTTCCTCAAGACTTAATCCGCCTACGGAGATGGGCTCGAGGTCGGGAAGAGCTAGGGTCTTATTTGTAACTCGAAAGCCGATGGTTGCGCCGATCTGTTGTATCGATGAAACAATATCTGTTCTTGTTGGATGATAGATGGCGATTTGTAGAACATCTCCATCGTGGATCACATCGGGATAGGGTTCTAGGAGTTCGGGAGATAATTCTTGAATGTCAAACCCCTCCATTTGAAGAACGGCGAGCTTTCCTTCTCGGATTTTATACGAGTCCATAACGAAGTCGTCAGCTCCGAGCACATCGCTACCTCTATAGGGGGGATTCGTACAACCCACAAGATAGAGAAAAAGAAGAAGAAGAATATTCCAGCATCTCATAAGATGAATTGTGATAACGGAAATAGCTTTTTGTAGCAACATGAAAATCTTTATTACAGGGATTGCGGGCTTTATTGGGTTTCACCTTGCTAGATTTTTAGCAGCAAGAGGAGATTTTGTTATAGGCTGTGATAATTTTAATGCTTATTATGACCCTGAACTTAAGAAAAAGCGAGCGCAGATTCTATTTAAGGAAGGAATTCAAGTTCTTGATCTCGATATTTGCGATTCCTCTTCTATTGAGAATGTTGTCTCTAAAAATGCGATTACGCATTTGGTTCACCTCGCAGCGCAAGCGGGGGTGCGTCATTCGTTTAAAGATCCTCAGAGTTATGTAAAAACAAATCTTGATGGCTTTGTTCGCGTTCTTGAAGTTTGTCGCAAGTATCCTCATATGAAATTGATCTATGCTTCTTCTTCTTCTGTTTATGGTTTAAATGAAAAGACTCCTTTTTCTGAAGATGACTTTACAGACAAGCCTGCAAGCCTTTATGGAGCGACAAAAAAAGCAAATGAAGTGATCGCACATTCTTATCATCATCTTTATGGAATTTCTGCGACAGGGCTTCGATTTTTTACAGTTTATGGCCCTTTTGGCCGGCCCGACATGGCGTATTATTCTTTTACTCGCTCAATTATGGAAGAGATTCCGATACAAGTTTATAACCATGGACAGATGCAGAGAGATTTTACTTATATCGATGATATTGTACGTGGAACAGCTTCGGCAATCAATCTTGGAGCCCCTTTTGAGATTTTTAATTTAGGAAATAATCGCCCTGAAGAGCTTTTGGATTTGATTGCGATTATTGAAGAAAGGGTGGGAAAGAAAGCCAAGATAGAATTTCTTCCTATGCAACCGGGTGATGTTCCAATCACGTTTGCAGATATTTCTAAAAGCGCCTCTATGTTACAATTTCAACCAACTATTTCTTTAAAAGAGGGTCTTGAACGATTTGTGGATTGGTATGTAGAAGAACGTGCCTTTTCCCATTTTTCTTGACACGGTTAAAAAAAATCTCCACACTTGTATACCGAAAAAGTTTTTAAAGGGGATATTTTCATGAGACTGTTTTGTGCACTGGTATGTATTTCTAAAGGGTTATTTCTATTTGCCAATCCACAGGGATTTGAAGCTGTTACCGGCGAGGCTGCATGCTTTTATCCTGATGCTCAAACGTTAGAAGTCGTAACGGGAAAACAAGCAATTCTTGAATGGCACTCTTTTTCAATTGAAGAGGGCGAGACAACCCGTTTTGTTATGCCAGATCACAATTCTAGCGTCCTTAACCGAGTGAAAGGCGGAGATTTGAGCCGCATTTTAGGCTCGCTTGAATCTAATGGTCAAGTGTATTTAATCAATCCTAAAGGCATTCTTGTCGGTGAAGGAGCAGTTGTTGATACTGCAAGTTTTATTGCTTCTAGTTTTGATATCCTCAACGAGGATTTTTTAAAAGGTAATAACATCTTTTGTCAAGGTGTGGATGGTTCTGTCATCAATCTTGGGTCGATTACAGCTTCAGATGGTGCGGTGCGTCTTATCGGCAACGAGGTGAAGCTTGAGGGGACGATTGTTGCTTTAAAAACAGAAGAACGCAATGGGCGAACATTTCTTCTTGGAGGCGCAGTGCATTTGCATGGCAATGAGGTCTCTCTTGGTCAGACGGCCTATGTAAGAGCTTCTGGGGTGGATGGCGGCGGAAGTGTTGTTATTGGTGGAGATCATCAAGATCCCGATCCTGAGTCCTTTAATGCGTTAATTGTGAATATCGACAAAGAGGCGCGAATTGAAGCAGATGCTCTTTTAAATGGAGATGGTGGGTATGTTTCCATTTGGGCGGATGTGAACTCTTTTTACGGAACCATTTTTGTTCGAGGGGGCGCTCTTAGTGGAAACGGAGGGTTTGCAGAAGTGTGCAGCAAAGGTCTTCTTGGTTATTATGGCTTGACTAATACTTTGGCACCTTGTGGAACAAAAGGCACTCTTCTTTTGGACCCATCAACAATTACAATTTCGGCGTTACCAACTTCGCCCAATATCGGTTTTGGAGGAATATGTGGTTCTGATACCTATTGTAGTAAGAATGATGCAGATGCAAATCTTAATAACAGTGGACTCAGTGATCAGCTTCTTCTTTCTAATGTAGTTGTGTATTCTACAGGCGATGTTAACATTCTTGCAAATATTTATGGCCCTTCAGATCTTACAATTACTGCAGGAGGGGATGTTAACATCCTAGGAGCTTCTAATATGGCAGGGCTC
>DAHVFY010000071.1 GCA_027316765.1 Parachlamydiales bacterium
GCTTCCGGCTGTATTTCAGTTCTAGGTTCTGCTTTGATTTCAGGTTTTTCTACAACACGATCTTTCGATTCATCTGAAACTGGTGCTGAAATCTTTTCGGGGACCTCGGCCTTAGGTGTTTCTTTGCGAGAAGGAGAAGACTTTGGCTTAGGTGGTGGAAGAACTTCTTCGGTCGCCGGCTGATTAACATGGGCTTCCTGAATGGGAGCTTCTTGCGCCGGTACTGCTGTGTCTTTTTTCTTAGCAGGAGCTGGTTTTTTCTGCTTATTGAGTTTAAGCGCTTCCGCAAGTTGCGTGTTCTTAATGTTTAATTTGAGATTTTTAGCCAACGTTTTTTCCTTATATATCTTCTAAGTGCCAATCATGCATTTAGAGTTTGTTCACAAGTTCAGGTAAGTGTGTGTATAACCTTTTAGTTTGCGAACTTTTTTCTAATTTTTTCTAAAATTTCATCCATTTTCCCTAAACTTATCTCAGGAATAGCTGTAACTAATTGTTCAGGTGTTGTACTCAAGAGTTTTCTTGGAGTGTCGTAGCCGGCGCTAATCAAGCTTCCAATGATAAGAGAACTCTCCCCTTCAACGTGTAGTTTTTCGTCTAAGCGCGTATCTTCTAAAGAGGCAAGTTGTGTTCTTTCATGGGAAATTGCAGTTTGGTAATCGGACATTTTTTGTACGTCAAGTTCTACATCTGCAAGGGCGCCATTAAGACGTGCATTCATCCCTCTTTTACCAAGAACAATGGGATAACTTTCATCATCAACAACAATAGAGATTGTGGACCTGTCGTCGCTAACGTTAATTTTTTTAATTTCAATAGGTGAAAGCGCGTTTTGCAAGAGCTGTACTTGATCATCAACGAAAGGAATAATGTCAATTTTCTCATTGTTCAGTTCTCGGATAATATTCTTTACCCGATTTCCTCTCACACCAACGCACGCTCCAACGGGATCGACTTTTGTGTCTGAGGAACGCACAGCAATTTTAGTGCGATATCCAGCTTCGCGTACGATTCTTTCAATCGTGATTGTGCCATCGTTTAGTTCGGGAACTTCTTGCATAAAAAGCTGAGAAACAAATTCGGGATGGCTACGTGATAGAATCACTTCCGCCCCGCCGCCCTCCGTATCACGAACTTGATATAGAAGAGCTTGAACGCGTTCCCCAACATTATACTTTTCTGTTTTTGGATAAAAACGATCAGGAAGAATTGCCTCTACTTTGCCGAGGTCAACGATCAGTGTTGCACCGCGTACAATTCTTTTAATTGTTCCTGAAACGATTTCATTCAGACGATGGCGGTATTCTTCGTAAATAACATCGCGTTCTGCACCGCGCAACTTTTGAGAAATGATCTGACGTGCTGTTTGTGCCGCAATTCTGCCAAAATCGTGAGGTGTAACATTGATATCGACCCATTGATTGATTTCACAATAAGGATTGATGAGACGAGCTTCTTCTAAAGAAATCTCTTCTTCGGGAATTGTCACTTTTGCAACAACTTCTTTTTGGGCAATCACATCAATATTGCCAGTTTTTGGATTGATGTAAACGGAGACGTTAATCAACCCTTTTACGCTTTTACGAGCCGCAGCGCGAAGAGCTTCTTCAATAGCACTAATGATTACGTCGCGTTTAATTCCCTTTTCACGCTCTAAGTATTCAAAAATGGCAACTAGATCTTTATTCATTCGTAATAGCCCTTAAAAAGTTACCCTGGACTCCGCCCTGACTTATGTGGAGGGAGTATCCAGGGTTGCTGATAATTTATATTTATTCGTCTTCTGAAGAGAGAGAGCTTTCGTGTGATTCTCTTGCTTCTTCTTCCTCTTCTTCTGTTGATTTCTTCTTGCGCTTTTTAGTTTGGTCGCGTGTTTTCGCCGTTCCTACAACGATATCATCTCTATTGTATTTATTTTTTTCAACGAGGTAATCCTTAATTGAAAGGGCGATCTTTTTATGCTCTGGGTCGAGTTTAATCACTTTTGCAGTGACTTCTTCTCCTTTAGAAATGATGTCTTCGACCTTTCCAAAAGGCTGGTCGGATAATTCAGTCACGTGTACGAGAGCTTCTATTCCATTTTCTAGTTCTACAAAAGCTCCGAAGGCAGTGATTTTGGAGACAACTCCTTTAATCAATGTGCCAACGGGCATTGTTTCTTGAATCGATTCCCACGGATTGGTGCTTAACTGTTTTACGCCAAGAGTGATTTTTTTACTCTCTTTGTCTACCGAAAGAACAATCGCTTCTACTTTATCTCCCTTCTTGAGAACTTCTGATGGATGAGAAACTTTTTTAATCCAGCTGAGGTCAGAGATGTGGATCAAGCCATCAATGCCAGGTTCTAGCTCAACGAACGCGCCATAGTTTGTGAGGTTGCGAATTTCAGCCTGCACGCTGCTGCCGATTGGATATTTGTTTTCAACATCATCCCATGGGTTTTTCTCAGTTTGTTTCAATCCAAGAGAAATTTTGCCTTCTTCTTTTTGGACAGAAAGCACAATTGCTTCCACTTCGTCGCCTTTTTTAACCACCTCTGAAGGGTCTGTTACGTTGCGGACCCAAGACATTTCTGAGACGTGAATAAGACCTTCGATGCCAGGTTCGATTTCAATGAAGGCGCCATAAGGAACGAGATTAACGATTTTACCATGCACGCGAGTTCCAGGAGGATAGCGGTACTCAATTTCTTCCCAAGGATTGGATTCCTTTTGTTTCATTCCGAGTGCGACGCGACCTTTGTCTTTGTCGACATGAAGAATCATGACTTCTAGTTCTTGACCGAGATCGACCATTTCTGAAGGATGTTTAATCCTTTTCCATGTCATGTCTGTGATATGAAGTAATCCATCAACACCATCTAAGTCAAGGAATACACCAAAATCTGTGATATTTTTGACAATTCCTTTGCGAACTTCTCCCTCAGTGATATTCTCAAGCATTTCAACCTTGCGTGAGATTCTCTCTTCTTCGAGGAGCTCACGGCGAGATACGACGATATTTTTTCTTTCAGTGTTGATTTTGAGGATTTTGAAGTCGTAAGTTTGATTGAGAAACTCGTCGAGATTTTTAATGCGTTTGTTGTCGATTTGAGAACCGGGCAGGAACGCTTCCATTCCGATATCGACCATGAGCCCGCCCTTGACTTTGCGGATGACCGTACCTTTAACGATGGAACCTTCTGTGCAGTGGTTAACGAGGAATTCCCATTGTCTTTGACGACGCGCCTTTTCACGAGAAAGAACAATTTGTCCATCTTCGCCTTCGGTCTGATCGAGGAAAACTTCAACTTCATTTTCAAGAAATAATTCTGAAGGGTCGGTGAATTCATCAATAGGGACAAGGCCCTCAGATTTTAAGCCTACATCAACAACAACGAAGTCTTTCGTGATTTCAACAATTCTGCCTTTAAGGATTTGACCGGTGCTCATGAGAGAGACAGAGCCTTTCTCGGCACCTTCTTCTTTAACATTTAAAAGTTTGCGAAATTGTTTAGCGTCTTCTTCTTGGAAATCAACATCATCGATGATTTTGCTGTCACTCCAGTCTTTGTTGAGGTTTTTGGACATGTTATGGTTTTCTCGTTTCTAAAGGTTTAATTTTACACCACTCCAGAGTAAAGTCGACATTTTTTAAATATAAACTTTGCACTGGAGTGCTACATATAATGCAGCAGGTAGACTGACGCTTATATAAGGAAAAATACTATCCGACCGTCATATTATAATCAAGAGTTGCCTTTGTTAATGGCTCTTTTCTCTCAGTGTTTTAAAATCGGATTTGGGCTTTCGTATCAGCTGGTTTTAGAGGCGTGTGGATTTATTAGTTGACTTAAGAGGGTACTTTAGAAATTATGCAGATGACAACTTTATGAAGAGTCGGTTATGAGCCTTGTATCCGGGTTGATGCGCATTGTCCCAATTATTGACATAGAAGGAGAATGTGCTGGTGTACATCTATATACAAATTCTATTAAAAATCTCCTCCGTCGCTTTTTAGCAGAAGAGCAATTGTTTGATGAATATCAGCAAGAGCATATGGACGAGTTGTTCATTAGGCTTCCATTGATTCGCCCTTCAACGGGAGATGTTGAGTCCTCTCAGCTTTCTGTTTTGCTCCTATGTAGACAGAGACCTCATGCAGGAAAATTTTTTTACGAAATGTTAAGCCGTTGGCTTATTCCCGGAAAGCGTTTAGATTTTTCCCTTTTTTTCGCAGCTGATTTTCGACTTCCTGATCGAGGGGATGAGGTCTATACAATTGCAGAGATTGTTTTTGTGGCGGAGGATTATAGAGAAGTTAAAGCAATGCTCAAAAATTTTCCCTTAATTGATCTTGAAATTCGATTAGGTATTGCTTCTTCTTATCACGCAAGTCGAATTTTGGAAATTAAGGGGCTTTCGGTTGATGAGAAAACAGTAGCAATTCAAGAATTAATTGCATCTTTGATTCGTCGGCGCCCTCAAGATTTTGATTACGACCTTTTTTCGCAAATGCAACACTTTTTTGTTACGTGTCACGATGGATTTAAGGCTCAAAGAGAGTGTAAGCAGATGTGCCGCATTATTTATGTGTTTTATCTTTTTCGCAAGGCGGTCCGTTCTTTTGTTGAGCGCTTTCCTAAGAAACGTCATTTAAGTTTTAAGTTGTTGAATACGCGACTGCATCTTCCTTTTGGTGTAAAACGAGTGCTGAGCATTTTTGTGGGGGTCAATTTCCTTAAGGAAAATGAGCTTTTTGAGGAAAATCACCTAGTTTCAGCTTTGCGCAATTATATTCCTGATGTAAAAGCGGTTAGCGGATCTTTTGTTTTAAGTAGAAGTCGTGAAGATAAAATTCATACAATTTATCTCGAAGTGGAAAAAGAGGATGGAACTCCTTTTTCTTTAGAAGAGGTAAAACGTTTGCGTCGAGGCCTTCCTGAAGATCTAAAAGGACGTGTAGAACAATTAATACGCCCTGTTTTTATGCCACGCAACGAGGAAGAGGTCATGCGCAATCTTCTTATTTTAAGCAAGCAGCTTAAATATAAACGGGATATTCCTCAGGTGATCATCTCTTTTGACGAGCAAACAGATACAGAATTGTCGTTTTTAGTTATTTTAGTTCGTGTGATGCAAGAAAAGGCGATTGGAGTTTGCCAGCTTTTATCTGATGCGGACACTTGTCTAAAATTTCAGGTCGATCGGGTGAAAAACATGGGAATGATCCGCAATAAACACCCCAAAGAAGCAAGTGTTTTGCGTGCACGCCTTTCCAACGCGCAATTTTTACGCAAGGATCATTCAGTAGATTTGTATAAAGCAAGGCAGGCGGTTGCTTTAGAGCTTCAAAAAATATTTGGAGATGTGCGTGATTATAATGGAGGAATGATTGCTAAGCAAATCGAGGCTTTTATTGCATTAAAGGATTTACTAGGAGAGGTTGGACGTCGGCATGATTTTTTGCTTGAGAACTTTTTTCATGCAATTTTTCCTGTTGAGTTGCGCAGTGTGCTGCCCCCAGAACCTTTAAAGGCGCTTTTTTTTCTCCTTATCGAAATGATGGAAAAAAATGAAAGAGCAAAACTTTTAATCGCTCCCGGGTGTACGTATGCGCTTTTTCATTTGCATGCTTCTTTGGAAGAGGAAAAAATATTTAATATTGTAAACGAATTACATCTTGCAGCTCCACAGCTTGTTTCTTTACGTCTTAAAGTTTTAAATACAACTTATTTGGGGTATATTTATTTTAGCGATGATCTAAAGAAGCAAGAAACATTTAGAGAAGCGCTATCCCTTGACTTTTGAAGGGTAAATAAGGTACAAAACTTATCTTATGCAAAAAAAATGGCCGTTGATTATTGAGCCCTCAATTTTATCGGGCGATTTTGGTTGTTTAGCTTCCGAAGCAATCAAGGTGGAAGAAGCTGGAGCCGATGCGCTTCATCTTGATATTATGGATGGGCATTTTGTACCTAATCTTTCATTTGGGCCAAAGGCTGTCGCAGCGATCAATAGAGCAACAAATCTTTTTTTAGATGTTCATTTAATGATTTATAACCCCTTCGATTATATCGAACGGTTTGTAGAAGCGGGCGCAAATCGAATAACAATTCATTTTGAAGCTACAGAAGAAGTGGCAGATACGTTAGCCTACATCCGTAGATGTAATGTAGAAGCGGGTCTTGCATTTTCTCCTGAAACTTCAGAGTCGTTGATTCCTAAATATTTAGATAAGTGTGACCTCATTCTCATCATGACAGTGAATCCGGGATTTGGCGGACAAGCTTTTATGCCGGAGATGCTTGAAAAAATCTCTTTTACGCGCGATGTTTGCGATCAATTAAATGTCAGAAAAGGGGGCATTGTTCCCAAAGAGGGCGAAATTCTTCCGCCGTTCAATATTCAGGTTGACGGAGGCATTGATGATAAGACAGCTGCTTTATGTTTGAAAGCCGGGGCCAATGTATTTGTGTCGGGTACACATCTTTTTAAGGCGCCAAATATGGCAAAGGCAATTTTAGACTTGAGAGCTTTAGGGAAAAATGAGGCTCCTTCATGAAGAAAATCGTTGTAGTAGGAGGCGGGACAGGCAATTTTACTGTTCTTAGAGGATTAAAGAATTACGATGTTGATATTAGCGCCATTGTTTCGATGGCAGATGACGGTGGTAGCACGGGGATTTTGCGCGATGAACTCGGTGTCCTCCCGCCAGGTGATGTTCGCCAATGTTTAATTGCTCTTTCGAACTCTTCTCGTCTCATGCGAAGTTTGATGAATTATCGCTTTGAGAATGGGGGGTTGGAAGGACATAGCTTTGGCAATCTGCTTCTTTCTGCAATGGAAAAAGTAACGGGCAGTTTTGAAAAAGCTGTTGAAGAGGTGGGAAAAATCCTTGTAATCCGGGGAAAAGTGATTCCTGTGACAACGCATCAAGTCCGTCTTAAGATGATCTTAAATAACAGAAGAGTTCTTGAAGGAGAAAAAGAAATTTACCTTTCTCAGGAAATTGATCAAGGATATAAAAATATTTATCTCGAACCGTATCCTAAAGCAAATCCTCACGCAATTGATGAGATTATGAATGCAGATCTTGTTGTTTTAGGCCCGGGTGGTTTGCATACCTCTTTAATTCCTAATTTACTTGTCGAAGGGATTGCTGAAGCAATTCGAGAAACTCATGCGAAAAAAACATTTGTTGTTAACTTGATGAATCGCAAAGGACAGACGACAGGTTATAAAGTCAGTGATTACTTGCGAGAACTTGTTCAGTTTCTAGGTAAAGATGTTCTGGATTATATTCTTGTAAATAACCAGATGCCGGCGCAAGAGCTTATAGAGGTGTATGCAGAAGAAGGAGAGCTTGTAGGTGTCGATTTGGATGATGAGCGTATGCGTCTTGCTGCGCTGCTTGGAGAGGTCAAAGAAGGTCCACGAACTGACCTTATCAAGCGTAGTTTGATTCGTCATGATCCTAAAAAATTAGCCCAAGAGTTAATGAAAATTGTTAATCATCTTTGATCTTGACGACACACTTATCGATACAACGGGTTGCATAACGCCAATAAAGCTAGAGTCTGCTTTAGCACGGATGATTCAAGCAGGTCTTGAAATTTTCGATTTCAATCATGCTCTGCAGCAGCTTCTTAGATTAGATCGTTGTGCTGAAAGTGGTCACAGAGCCCTTTCTGAGTTTCTTGAAATTATTGGAGCTCCTCAAGGATTTTTAGAAATTGCTCTTAAAGAAGTTTATGAAACCTCATGTTTAGATATTCGTATTGATCCTACAGAAGGTGCTTTAGAAGTATTGCAAGAGCTGGCACTACATCATGAATTAGCAATTGTTACTATTGGTAAGCAAGAACAGCAAATGGAAAAGATGAAAAATGCTGGTATTGATTCTACAATTTTTAGTAAGATAATCGTGTGCGAGGGACCAAATAAGGGTCCATCTTACCAAGCTGTTGTAGAGATGTTAGGTGTATCTGGTGTAGACGTTGTTGTGTGTGGAGATCGTATTACCACAGATCTTTCTCCGGCGAAAAGTTTGGGCTTTAAAACAGTACATGTACGTTGGGGTCGAGGGCTAAATAGCGTAGGCCCAAGAAGCGATGTTGACTATTCAATCACCAAGTTAGCCGACATTAAAGAGTTTATTTTTAGGGAATGTTTATATACATCATAGTTTAAATAGCGGTAAAAAATTAATGATCACAAGCAATCAAAT